>NZ_JAKFWN010000034.1:0-38629 GCF_021731865.1 Raskinella chloraquaticus (SeqCode)
AGCGCGAGTAGAACTCGACCACCAGATTGGGTTCCATCTGCACCGGATAGGGCACATCGCCGATTACCGGAATGCGGCTGAACTTCGCCGTCATCTTGGTGTGATCAACGTCCAGATAGTCGGGCGTGTCGCGTTCCCCCGATGCCGCCGCTTCCATCACGGTTGCCAGCTGGCGCGAAGCCTCCTTGACCTCGATCACATCCCCCACCTTGACGAGATAGGAGGCGATGTTGACGCGCTTGCCATTGATCTTGATATGGCCGTGATTGACGAATTGGCGGGCGGCAAACACGGTTGCCACGAATTTCGCGCGATAGACCAGCGCATCGAGGCGCCGCTCGAGCAGGCCGATCAGATTGGCCGACGTGTCGCCACGCATGCGGATGGCCTCAGCGTAATAGCGGCGGAACTGGCGCTCCGAGATATTGCCGTAATAGCCCTTGAGCTTCTGCTTCGCCTTGAGCTGGGTGCCGAAATCGGACGTCTTGCCCTTGCGGCGCTGTCCGTGCTGGCCAGGTCCGTACTCGCGCCGGTTGACCGGGCTCTTGGGGCGGCCCCACAGATTTTGTCCCAGACGACGATCAATCTTGTATTTCGCCTCATGGCGCTTCGACATGGCTCAGTCTCCAGAATATGGAGCGCCAGCACCCCTCTTCCGGGCGCCGTGCTCGCGGTCTCATGATGAGATCGCGCCCTCCTCTATCCCGATTGACCGGGAGCGACAGGCGGCAAGCCGCCACGGGTGCGTTTCCTGCCACAATGGCAGGAGGTGCGGGACATAGAGGGGGTGGCGTGAAATGTCAATCAAAGGACGCGCGCGGCGCCCTGTATCACTGAGTATCAGCATAAGCCCGACACCGGCCAATTTTTGGCACCGGCCATCGACCGGACCAAGCCGCTCTTCTTCCCGAAACCATCACAAGACCAACGACATGCAGCGACTTTTCGCAGACCGTCTTCCCGCGGCTTCCACTCGTGTTAGGATTTAATTCCTTTATTGCGATGAGTGGACCCGATGATGGAATTGCCGCCCTATCTGCGAACAACCCTCCTGCGCCAGCGCTGGCTGGCGGCGGCCGAGCGCTTCGAACTGGCACTGGCCGCCCGCGAACCGGACTATCCGGCGCAGAAGAAGCAGGCGCTGGAATGGCGCCTTGCTGAGCGTGAGGCGGCACTGCACCACGCTTACGACGAACTGCACCAGCTCAATTTGCGCTTTGATCCCAACCAGCCGCGCATTCCCGCCGGCGAACCCGGCGCCGGGCAATGGACGAGCGGGGGTGGTGGGGGTGTCGCTGCCGATGCAGGCGATCCGCTCTTCGACGGTTCCGACACGCCTGACAGCGCAACCGACGCTCCTCCTTCCGATAGCCCGTCCGGCACCATCATCGGCACCGCGCCCGACGGCACACCGATCGTGGCGGCGGGTGACAGAGGAGAGCAAGTAATCAGCCCGCATAAGCCCAATTATCACGATTATACGTCAGGGCCAAACATGGTGTGTTCAGCCGAGAATCGCTGTTCTCGCGAGCAGATGGCCGACTATCTGTCGCGCTTTGCCGTGCCAGGTCAGGACCCTGCAAGGCCGGTTCGCGATAAAGATGTTTCTACAGTGTATGATCCCTATGTTGGAGTGTCTGTAGGCAAAGTAGACACGCGCATTTCTGCAGACGGGTTGACAATAACGAATGTTACAAGGGACGGTCACATCTTTTACTATGGTCAGGTTGAGCGTAGTTTAATCGAGAACCCCGACGGTTCAATGTCAGTGATGACACGCGGTACGGGCAATAATACCTCTTTTGCGCTGTCGATCCTCAACCAACGCACCGGGCCGGGTATATTCGACCAACTTGACGCCAGAATGCGCCAATACATCGGTGAGAGACATGGGTCGCGCAAGACTATGGAGTATTCTGATCTTCGGCATTCTCTCCGTCTCAGCTGCCATGGCCTGGCTTCTGCTCACGCCACGGGAGCAGCCCATGCCCTTTGAATTATCAGCTGAAGAGATGCGCATGCCCTTGCGCGCCATTTCCATCACCGTTCCCAACACCTCCCGCGCCGCGATGCTGGCACAATTGCAGGTCTTTGGCCGTGATACACGCTTTGCCATTTATGCCGGCCCTGTCGATCAGGGCACTAACCTAATCAAAATTGCTGCCTATCGATCGGATATCACCTTCATAGGCACTTTGTCAGCTGATGGGTCAAAATTGGAATTGATAGTTATTCGCACGTTTGACCGTATTCCACAGGTCGCAATCGACCAAGGGGTCGAAGGATTGCGAAGCGCGATTGCGCCGCTATCGGGCGTGCGTTTTGAGCAAAAAGTGTTCGTGCGTGGCGATGACATGCGGCTTGATCCGCGAATTCCGATATCGGCGGTGCGCGGAGGCCGTATCGACCTGAGCGATGGGCTTCATGAAGCGTTGAAACGACGCTTTCTTCGTTTTACTGAACAAAACGGCATGGCGGTGACGTGGGGGCAATTATCAGCCGATCCACGCGAATTCGCCATCAACGCTTATAGCGAGAAGGTGACTGTCTCTGGCGCCACCTTTTCGGGTGGTCGTGAGTTCAGCATTGCATTACATCGCACCGGCGATCGGTCGGCCACGGAGGAATCGCTTTCTGAGCTGTTCGCTCGTTTGCGCCAGGCCCTCGAAGAGGTCGATGGCGTGATATTAATCGACGAAAGCAATTCACATCGTTGATTTTCGCGATCTCCCGTAGACGCGTCAGGCGGCGCTGACCAGCGCCTATATCGCGCTCGACCGGCTCAATTTGCGCTTTGATCCCAGCCAGCCGCGCATTCCCGCCGGCGAACCCGGCGCCGGGCAGTGGACGAGCGGGGGTGGTGGGGGTGTCGCTGCCGATGCAGGCGATCCGCTCTTCGACGGTTCCGACACGCCTGACAGTGCAACCGACGCTCCTCCTTCCGATAGCCCGTCCGGCACCATCATCGGCTCCGCTCCCGACGGCAAACCGATCGTGGCGGCGGGCCAGGACGACAATGTCCCTCGTCGGCTGAGCACGTTTCCGGTGCAGCTGGAAGATGAAGAAGGTGACAAGGGTGCTCACACCATTCGCGATCACGTTGACAAGAGCGAAGAATATTTGATGCGGACGGTACGGGATTCGGTAACGTATAGAGTGCCTAGGGGAGTGTTTTATAAGGAAAGAGCGGGAAGCTTCACTTCGCTGCAATCAGCAAACCGCTTGGTCAATTCAACCCTCAGTGAGCCCAATAATGCTGGCATGGTTGCAGCCGTAGCCGAAGGCCGGATTCTCAAAAACACAACGGTCGAAAGTCAAACATCCTTTTCAAAGCCGACCGGCTATGAAGCCTTCCGCTCCTCTCCCAACCAGCAGCCGATTATCCGTTCAACCGATGCCGTTAGGGTGATCATCGTGCATGATGCAACCCTGACACGCGGCTATCGCGTTCATACGGCTTTTCCGATCACAAAGAAATTCTGACAGAAAGGGCATACGACTATGAAGATACCAGCAATACATAGGCGTATTATGACAATGTTTGATCCAGAATGTCTCGGCAGCTCAAGTTTTGCAACGTTTGAGGACGACTTTAAAAACAATTTCGCCAACGGAAATCTGACTGATGCCGAGATTGATGAATTTGTTGCCTTCATCGATCAAGTCACCGATGAGCGTAATTCGGAGGCCTATTGTCAGGAGGTGTGGGAAGCAGGCGGAAGCCGTTACCGGGCAATGCCGGGCGAGTTCCGCAACGCGCTGAAATATGTCCGCGATGTGATCGCCAGCATCAAGCAAGAGGCCTAGGGTCAGGACCCATCAATTTAGGCAAAACGGCATGGCACGAATGGATAAAATGGCAGGAGAAGCCCGAAAAGCATACCCTTTGGTATGGTTGAGGGCGTCGACGAACCAGTTTGCCATTCGTGCCTTGTCCTTCGGATGGGGTGAAATGACGCGATCTTTATGTCGCAAGCCTTTGAAAGTCAGACGACTTCCTGCAGGCTTGCTCCTCAACCTCGCGCCATGTCCCTCCCACCGTTTCGCCCAAATTAACGGGTCCTGACCCCAGGTCTTTAAACCCTGCGGCTCAAAGCGTGTTGTGATCGGTTGCGGCGGGCTGATGCCAAACGGCGCGCCCTCAAGATCAATGTCGATCCAGCCAGCCGGACAAGGAACGAGCGGGGGGTGACGCCAGTCCGCTTCTTCCCGGCAGGGTTCGCGTCGCTCTGCGCCTCACAGCGGCGTGCGCCCGCGCCGCTTGCGCCGGTTTTTCCTGATCACCTCGATGCGCTCCTTGTCATCAGGCTGCAGATAAACCCCGCGCTCGAGGATTTCGAGCGTATATTCCTCATAGGTGACGCCGGCTTTTTCCGCCCGCGCCTGCCGGCGCAGAACGGTGTCGTAGGGAATGCGCTTCCATGCCGCGCGATGCGCCGCGCGCCAGCCGAAATAAGTACGAAATCCCCCTCTGCCCCAGGGCGGGACGTGGTCGTTCTCCTCAAGCGGCGGCCCGCCATTATGGCCGAAGGCGGCTGGGATCGGGCGATGGCTCATGGAAACGACACGGAGCGGTTGAACTGAAGGTGATCCAATGCACTCATTCGATCAGGAATGAACATCGGTGCAAGCACATTTCCGCAGCAGATGCACCGCATGCAGAGCAATCATCGCGTTCTGGTTGTAAATTTCGCCGGCGCGCCGGCGATGATCCCGACACGACCTTGCTTTGGCCGTCATTTCCGCCTATCGCCGGCCACCTCTTGATGGATGCGCGATGCTTCGATTTCCGACCCTTGTTGTTGTGGTTCTGGCGCTGGCAGGCTGTAGCGCCACCGAGCGCAGCTTCACTGTGCCGAAACTCGGGCCGGTGCCGATCGAGCGCATCAGCGCGTCCTCCTTTCCCATGAGCAAGGATATCTGGCGCCTGTCGGTTAAAAGCGATGGCCAGTTCGAGAAGGAAATCGTCGAGCGGACCGCCCTTTATCGCGCGGCTGAGCTTACCGTGCAGCGCGGTTTTGAACGTTTCATCGTGACCTCGACGGCGGTCGGCACGCAGGCCCGCCCCCTCACCCAGACCTTGCAGCAGACAAGCGAATTCGCCGGCACCGCCGGCAATGTCGTGGTGCCGGGCATCGGCTCGCTGCTTGGCGGCGGGGCAAGCGCGGTGATCGGCGGGGTTGACCGCGCGTTTACATCCTATGGTGGCGAGATCGTCATCAAGATGTTCAAGGCCGACGATCCAGCCGCCACCAATGCGCTTGACGCCGATGACATCCTCAACACCTATGTGAACGAGTTGAAAAAACCCACTTGAGGCAAGCCCGCCTATAGCGGCAGATGCATGAGCGTGAAGCCGCCGACGCCGTAGGCCTTGAGCACCAGCTTCTCCGCATCGCCCTCCGCCACACGTCCGGTAAAGACGGCGATGCCATCGAGTTGTGGCACTGCCGGTGGCCCGGCGCTGCCGCCGCGCGCCAGCAGCGCATCAACGCGGCGCGCTATCGCCGGCGCCGGATCAACCAGCGCAACCGGCCAGGGCGCGAGGCGCGCAATATGGTCGGCCAGCAGCGGGTAATGCGTACACCCCAGAACAAGCTGGTCGGTGCGCCGCCCCTCGACCTCAACGAAGCACGGCGCAATCTCGGCGAGGATCGCACCATCCGCCACGCTCTCGCCTCTGAGCTTTGCTTCAGCCAGTTCTGCAAGATGCACAGAGCCCACAAGCTCGACATGGCAGTGACTGGCGAAGCGCTCGATCAGCGCTCTGGTATATTCCCGCCTCACCGTGGCAGCGGTCGCCAGCACGGCAATCACCCGGCTTTGGCTCGCTTCCGCCGCCGGTTTCACCGCCGGCACGGTTCCCACAAACGGCAGTTCAAAACTGGCGCGCAGCGCTGAAAGCGCGATCGTCGACGCAGTGTTACAGGCAATGACCGCCAGATCCGGTGCAAATTCGGCGACAAGCCGGTCGAAGACAGTCAAAACGCGCGCCGTCATCGCCTCTTCGCTGAGGCGCCCATAGGGAAAGGCAGCATCATCGGCGCAATAGATGAAGTCACAATCCGGACGCGCCGCGCGCACCGCGCCGAGGACGCTGAGACCGCCAAATCCTGAATCGAAAATCACGATGACCGGGCGCTGTCGCATGGCTTCCCTTGTTTACAGCACATCTTCTGCGTGAATCCTAAGGTCGCAGAAGACGTCGCGCCACTTTTTCGGCAACCTCCATGCCGCTCAGGGTCGCGCCCCCGACCGTCATCGCCGCCTTGCCGGCCAGCGCCTCACCTGCGAAATAAATGCGCTCGCCCACCGGTTCCATCAGCGCCGCGCGGGCATCCGCATGCCCCGGCCGGGCGATTGAATAACTGCCAAGAGCAAACGGGTCAGCCCACCAGCCAGCCAGCCGCGCGCCGCGATAGGCCGCTCTCACCTGTGGGCCCAGCGCCTCGGCAAGTTCACCCAGCATCAGCGCAGCCGCGCCCGCTTCGCCGAGGGCAACCACCTCACGGGCCCGGTCGCCTCCCAGATGGGCAACCACCACCTTCTCGCCATGCGGCCACATGGCGTAAAGGACCAAGACGCCACCATGGCGCGACACCAGCGTGCTGTTGGGGCCCATGCCGAAGCCATCCTCGCTGTCAAAGCGCAGCGCGATCTTGGTATAGGCGCCCATGCCGAGCCCATCGAGCGCGTGGCGGTGCGTCACGGGAAGTTCGGGCGTAAAGGCAAGCCGCCCCGCCCGCAAGACACCGATCGGCACGGTGACGATGGCGGCATCGGCGCTGATCTGCCCCTTGTCCAACACCACTTTCACGCCCTGCCCGCTCCAGTCGATGCGTCGCGCCACTGTCGACAGACTGACCTTCACGTCAGCGCCGTAGCGCTGGACCAAACGCCCGTAACCGCTCGGCACCACGAGATCGCCGCCTGAATCGAGACGATTATAGTCGATGAGCGATACAAGCTCCGCTTCCTCGCCAAGCGCGCCCGAAGCGATCGCCCGCGCCGCCGCAATGACCTCTTCGCCGCCAAGGCTTGCCGCCATATCGGCAAGCGAGATGTCAGGCGCTCCGTCCGGCCGCTGGTCAGCTGCTGCTGCAAAGGTTGAAAATGCCAGCCGCCGCCGCGCTGCCTGGCCGCGTGGCAGCAAAAGCCCGTCTTCGGCAATCCGCAGACCGCCATTGGCAGCCCTATCATCGATGGTTTCAACCGCCAGATCGCGCGCAAACACCGCCCATGGATTGCGCTCGGCCCAGTGGATGTAGAAGGCGCCCGCATCGAAACGTGCCCCTAGCAGCTCATCGGTAAAGGCCCGCCCGCCGATACGATCACGCGCTTCAATCACGTCAAAACTGATGCCAGCTTCCATCAGCGCCTTCGCCGCCGCCAGCCCCGCCGCACCTGCCCCGATGATCACCACATGGGGCGTCGCGGCGCGGGCTCGTCGCAGAACAAGCGGCGCGGCGAGCATGCCAGACAGGGCTGAGCGGCGCGACAGGGACGACAAGCTGGAGGATGCGTGTTTCACGCTGCCCCTTCTGCCTCGTCTTTGCGGCGTTTGCGCGACAGCATGTTGATGACCCCGCGCAAGGTTCTCACATCATGTTCTGTCAACCCGCGCCGATGCAGGATGTTGCGCAGATTGCGGCTCATGACGATTTTTTTCTCCGCTGTACCGAAAAATCCAGCCTCATCCAGCTCACGCTCCAGATGGTCGACAAGCCCCGCCATCGCCTCGCGGGTCGCAGGCCCGGCGCCAAGCTCGGTCGCAAACGGCAGCTGCTCCCCCTCCGCAAGGCTGGTGAACCATTCATAGCCAACCAGCAGCACGGCCTGCGCCAGATTGAGCGAGGCAAAAGCCGGGTTGACCGGCAGCGTCAGCACTTCGTCGGCCAGCGCCACGTCATCGCTGGAGAGGCCCGCCCGCTCCGGCCCGAAGACAATCGCTGCCCGCTGGCCGCCCTCAATCCGCCCGCGCAGGGCGCGCGCGGCCGCGCGTGGACCAACGACAATCTTCGCCTGCGCCCGCTCGCGCGCGCTGGTGGCGTAGACAAAATGCGTGTCCGCTATCGCCTCGGCGAGCGAGGCAAAGACCACCGCCCCGTTGATGATATCAAGCGCACCCGATGCGGCAGCCTCGGCCTTTTCACTCGGCCAGCCATCGCGCGGGCGCACCAATCGCAACTCGCTCAAACCCATATTGGCCATGGCGCGCGCGACCATGCCGATATTCTCGCCAAGCTGGGGATCAACCAGAACAATGACCGGAGACGGCGCCGTCCTCATCGCGCCGCGTTCCGATCATACAACGTCCAGCCAGCATTGCTGCGATCAGGCGGAACGCAGCGGCGGCAGCGTGAAGAACTCGTTGATGACATGAAAGATGCGATGGCGATTGATCCCGAGCAAAGCCACGTGCGCCAGCCCGCGCACCATGTGGAATTGTTTGTCATAACTGGGAAGCTTCGAAAAATACTCATAAAGTTCCGCTTCAGTGGAATTTCCATCATGTTCGGCACGCGTCATGCACACCGGGCACTTGACCGTTTCGGGCTCGTTCATCGGCAGATTGAGCGCCATGTCGAGATAAATACCGCTGGGTGCCGTGTCGCCAAGCTTGAGTTCATGCTCGGCCAGCGCATCAGCCACCGCCGGTACAAAGGTGGAGGGGTCGTCACGGGTGAAAATACCCCGGAAGGTGGCCAGCGACAGCTTGCGGACTGGATTTGCCCGCAGCTCTTCCGCGCGGCCCCGGCGCCTCGCGATCTCGGGCGCTTCCTTGCCGTGATAGGTGAAGGCGTCAAGCACGACACGGTCGACCCGGTCGGGGTGCCTGGAGGCAAACAAGGCCGCCCGCAACGCTCCCGATGACTGGGCATAGACCATGGGTGACTTTACGCCAGTCAGTCGTTCGATCATCCGAAATGCGATCAGCAGATCGTCAGCCCCTGACTCGATACCGATAAACTTGAGCGGGCGTGTCGAGCGTCCATACCCCTCATGGTCCATCGCCCACACGTCGAAACCGCGGCTAGCCAGAAAATCCATCAAAGAATAATCGGCAAGCCCCGGCACCTGCAGGTCAAACCCACCACGGCCCGAAAACGTCGAGCCATGAACAAGTACGACGACGGGCTGGGGAGCCGCCGCCGGCTGCTGACGCTTGCGGTAGATATAAAGCTTGCTCTCGCCTTTCTGCGCCCAGTGATCCTCACTGACGATGGCGGGCGTTGTCTGCGCCTGGACGGCCGACGTTGCGCCCAGCGCACCCAGCGCCACCGTGCCAGCGATGAAGCCACGGCGATTCGCTCCCTCGCGGCTGGAATTCGATCTTGTCGACTTTGTCGTCAATTTGCTCATCGCGCCCTCCTCCGACCGCTTGCGGCCATTATCGTTTTATCCGCCTATTTGACCCCAATTTCTCACCAGATGAAAGGGCCTCGCGGAAGGTTGAGTATTCAAACCAAGCTTGGCTTTGTCACCGGCTCGGCAAATGCTATAGCCACCGGCGTCATGGCGCGGCGTGGCAAGAGGCCACCGGGCACAGAAGGATGGGGATTGAATGATGAACAAGATCAAGGTCGCAAACCCGGTCGTCGAGCTCGACGGCGATGAAATGACCCGGATCATCTGGCAGTACATCAAGGATAAGCTGATCCATCCCTACCTCGATATCAATCTCGAATATTACGATTTGAGCGTCGAGATGCGCGACAAGACCAAGGATCAGATCACCATCGATGCGGCAAACGCCATCAAGAAGCATGGCGCTGGCGTCAAATGCGCCACCATCACGCCCGATGAAGCGCGGGTGAAGGAATTCAACCTCCATGAGATGTGGAAGTCGCCGAACGGCACCATCCGCAACATCCTCGGCGGCGTTATTTTCCGCGAGCCCATCATCTGCAAGAACGTGCCGCGCCTTGTGCCCGGCTGGACGCAGCCCATCGTCGTCGGCCGTCACGCCTACGGCGACCAGTACCGCGCCACCGACTTCAAGGTGCCCGGCAAGGGGCGCCTCACCATCAAGTTCGAGGGTGAGGATGGTCAGGTGATCGAGAAAGAAGTGTTCAAGTTCCCCGGCGCTGGCGTTGCCATGTCGATGTATAATCTTGATGATTCAATTCGCGACTTTGCCCGCGCTTCGCTGAATTACGGGCTTTCCCGCAAATATCCGGTCTATCTGTCGACCAAGAACACGATCCTCAAAGCCTATGACGGCCGCTTCAAGGATATTTTCCAGGAGGTGTTTGACGCCGAGTTCGCCAGCCAGTTCAAGGCTCTTGGCATCAGCTATGAGCATCGCCTGATCGACGACATGGTGGCATCCGCCCTCAAATGGTCGGGCGGCTATGTCTGGGCGTGCAAGAATTATGATGGCGACGTGCAGTCCGATATCGTGGCCCAGGGGTTTGGCTCGCTCGGCCTCATGACCTCCGTCCTGACCACGCCCGATGGCAGGATCGTCGAGGCGGAGGCCGCCCATGGCACCGTCACCCGCCATTTCCGCGAATATCAGAAGGGCAAGGAAACCTCGACGAATTCGATCGCCTCGATTTTTGCCTGGACGCGCGGCCTGTCACACCGCGCCAAGCTCGATGGTAATGGCGAGTTGAGCAAGTTCGCTTTGACGCTGGAAAAGGTGTGCGTCGATACTGTGGAAGCAGGGTTCATGACGAAGGACCTGGCGCTGCTCGTTGGCGATGATCAGAAATGGCTGTCGACCACCGGCTTCCTCGACAAGATCGACCAGAACCTCAAGGCAGCGATGGCATAGCAACGCGACTTGGTCGCAGCAGAGACCCAAGTGAGCGACAAAGCCTTTTGCACGCCAGCTGCGTCTCCATCAGCGCCAGACAAAAATGGCGCTGATGACCATCTGCCCGAGACGATCTCCGTTGCCGGCGCCACCCAGCTGGCGCGTCTGCACGCACAAGGGGCACAAATTTACCAATGCGCCGCTGACGCCAACGGCAATCTGCAATGGGTGTTGCGCGAACCGATTGCCGCGCTTTTTGACGAAGCAGGCAACACGGTCGGGCGCCATTATGGGGGGCCGCGCTGGGAACTCGACGATGGCAGCCTGCTGGTCGGTAAAGCTATTGCCCGAGAACCGGCCCCGCATGCGCATGATATTCCGCTGGTCAAGCTGGAAGCCAAAGCCGAACGCACGACCGGCGCCCTGGCGAGCGCCACATTCATTCAACGAATTGCCACCCGGGGCGGTCAACCCACACAACCATGCCAGCGGGCAGGCGACCTGCTCAGCGTCGCCTATGCGGCGGATTACGTCTTTCTTGCCTATCCCTGACCGGCTTTGTCATCGGGCGCTCCGCGACGCTCGGTGATGCCGCGTGCCTCAGCTACAATTTTTATTTTTTGCGCAATATCGGGATGCTGCGACATGATGTGATGAAAATCATGCGCATCAAGAACGAGCAGGCTGGTGCGCTCGCGGGCCCTGACGGTTGCCGAGCGATTGGCGCGGATCAGCAGCGCCATCTCGCCGAAGAACTGCCCCGTACCAAGCGCCACCGGCCCCTGAGGCAATTCAACGATGACCTCGCCCTGGGCGATGAAATACATGGAATGAGCAGGCTCTCCCATGCGCACGATGGCATCCCCGGCATTGGCTGTCTGCGCGTGCAGCACGCTGATGATTTCACTGATTGCGGGCGCGTCAAGGCCGGCAAACAGCGGCACCCGCGCGATCATCGACCACGTGACAATAAATTCGCGCCGATGGATCTCGCGCTCGAAGGCCGAGGCAACGATACCAACCGGCAAGGCCACCATCACCAGACCGATAATGGCGGTGATGGACGTCACGAACTTGCCCAACGCCGTTACCGGATAGACATCGCCATAGCCGATCGTCGTCAGCGTGATGACCGCCCAGTACATGGCGTCAGGAATGGAACCGAATTTGTCGGGCTGCTCCTCGCCCTCTATGGCGTGCATAAGTGAGGCCGCCATCAGCACCGCACCCAACAGGATAATGAGCGAGGCAAGGAGTGCGCGGCGTTCCGACCATACCGCATCCGCAAGGCTCGACAGGCCAGGAGAATAACGCGCCAGCTTGAAGAAGCGCACGAGCCGGAAAATCAGCGCGACACGCAGATTGAGCGGATAAAACAGAGCGACCAAAGTCGGCAGGATGGCCAGGAGGTCAACGATCGCCGCCGGTTGCAGCGCATAAGTCAGCCGCGCGCGCGCTGGCGGCATATCCTTGAACAAGGGATGCTCGACCGCCACCCACAACCGCACGGCATATTCGGCAAAGAAAACGAACGCCGTGACGTATTCGATCGTCTCAAACAGCAGCCGGTGCGCCGCCCCAAAGCGCGGCACCGATTCACCAACCGCCGCTGCAATGTTGATCAGCACCGCAGCAATCAGCAGGCGATGAACGAACCGGGACGCGGCGGTACCGTGATGCGGCTGGTCGAGAATAGCAAACATCCACCGGCGCCAGCTCTGTGTCATGCGCGCTCCCCGGCGATGGCGCTAGCCATTCATCATGATGCGCCAAGCAGTGCCGCCACCGCCTCGATGGCTGCCTCAGCCTGCGCCCCGTCCGGCCCTCCGGCCTGTGCCATGTCGCGCCGCCCGCCGCCGCCTTTGCCGCCCATGGCCTGCGCCGCCTGCTTGACCAGCTGCACGGCATCGAAACGGGCGGTCATATCCTGCGTGAGCGCCACAACCACGCTCCCCTTCCCGTCCTCGCCGACCGAGATCAACGCCACCACGCCCGAGACGAGGCGCGCCTTTCCTTCATCCGCAAGGCTCTTCAGATCATTGGCCTTGATGCCGTCCACGCGGCGCGCCAGAAACCTGATGCCGGCAATCTCGCGCATATCCTGATCGCCGCCGGCGCTGCCACCGAGCGCAAGCTTGCGCCGCGCTTCGCCAAGCTCGCGCTCCAGGCTGCGCCGCTCATCCATGATTTTCGCCAGCCGCTCCACCACGCCCGATGGTGTAACCTTCAGCAGCTCGGCTGCCTGCGCCACCATCTGCGCCTGCTCGTTGAAATGGCGCCGCGCCGCCTCCCCGCTCAGCGCCTCGATGCGCCGCACACCCGAGGACACCGCCTGCTCGCCGATGACCGCGATGACGCCGATATCGCCCGTGCGCTCGACATGCGTGCCGCCGCAAAGTTCAACCGACCATGCCTTACCCTGAACGTGCGGGCCCATCGACACCACCCGCACTTCCTCGCCGTACTTCTCGCCAAACAGCGCGCGCGCACCCGAGGCAATCGCCTCGTCAACCGCCATCAGACGCGTTGTCACCGGCGTGTTGGCAATCACCACCTCATTGGCAAGATCTTCGACCTTGCGCAGTTCGTCAGCGCTGATCGGCTGGTGCTGGCTGAAGTCAAAGCGCAGGCGATCAGGCGCTACCATCGAGCCCTTCTGCGCCACGTGATCGCCCAGCACCAGGCGCAGCGCCTCGTGAAGAAGATGGGTCGATGAATGATGGGCACGGATCGCCGCGCGGCGCGCGTGATCAACGTGCAGTTCGAGCGCCACCCCGACTGAAAGCGTCCCCGTATCGACACTCACGCGGTGAACGAAGAGATCGCCGAGAATTTTGCCCGTACCGCTGACGCGCGCCCTCACGCCAGCGCCCTGCAGCCGGCCCTCATCACCCAGTTGCCCGCCCGACTCGGCGTAAAACGGGGTCTGATTGAACAGCACCAATCCGCTCTCGCCGGCGTTGAGCGCGTGAACCTCCTTGCCGTCAACCACCAGCGCGCTCACCACGCCTTCCGCCGTTTCGGTATCATAACCCAGGAACTCGCTGGCGCCGACCCGCTCCCTCAGCTCGAACCACACCCGCTCCGTGGTTGCTTCCCCCGACCCCGCCCATGAGGCGCGCGCTTCCGCCTTCTGGCGCGCCATGGCGGTGGTGAAACCTGTCTGGTCAACCGTAATCGACCGGCTCTTCAGCGCGTCCTCGGTGAGATCGAGAGGGAAGCCAAAGGTGTCGTAAAGCTTGAAGGCGACATCGCCCGGCAGCGACTGACCGGCGGTGAGACCAGCGGTCGCCTCATCAAGGAGCACAAGGCCGCGCTTCAGCGTCTTGAGAAAGCGCGTCTCCTCAAGGCGCAGCGTTTCGGTGATGAGCGCGGACGCGCGCACGAGCTCCGGATAGGCAAGACCCATCTCCCGGATGAGCGCGGGCACGAGGCGCCACATCACCGGCTCGCTTGCACCCAGCAACTGGGCGTGGCGCATGGCACGACGCATGATCCGGCGCAGGACATAGCCGCGCCCTTCATTGCCCGGCAGCACGCCATCGGCAACCAGAAAGGCCGAGCAGCGTAAATGATCGGCAATCACGCGATGTGAGACACCGCGCTTGTCATCGGCGTCAACGCCCGTCACTTCAGCGACGGCGGCGATAAGCGCACGCATGAGATCGGTGTTGTAGATATCATGCACGCCCTGGAGCACAGTTGCCATGCGCTCAAGCCCCATGCCGGTATCAATCGAGGGGCGCGGCAATGGCACGCGCTCGCCGCCCGGCAACTCCTCGAACTGCATGAAAACGAGGTTCCATATCTCCACAAACCGGTCGCCATCCGCTTCAGCCGAACCCGGCGGGCCCCCGGCGACCTTCGGCCCATGGTCGAAGAAAATTTCCGAGCACGGGCCACACGGACCAACATCACCCATGCGCCAGAAATTATCATTGGTGGCGATACGGATGATACGGTCATCCCCCAGCCCGGCGATCCGGCGCCAGAAGCCCGCAGCCTCCTCGTCATCATGATAGACCGTCACATAGAGGCGCTCAGCCGCCAGCCCGAACTCGCGCGTGACCAGCCGCCACGCCATATCGATGGCACGTTCCTTGAAATAATCGCCGAAGGAAAAATTACCCAGCATCTCGAAAAAAGTGAGATGGCGAGCCGTGTAGCCCACATTGTCGAGATCATTATGCTTGCCGCCCGCCCGCACGCATTTTTGTGCCGTCGTCGCGCAGCGATAGGGCGCCACCTGCTGGCCGGTGAACAGATTCTTGAACTGAACCATGCCGGAATTGGCAAACATCAGCGTCGGATCGTTGCGCGGCACCAACGGGCTCGAGGCCACGATTTCATGGCCCTCACGCCGGAAGAAATCCAGAAATCCGCTACGAATATCGTTAACGCCGCTCATGCTGTGTCAAACCCCAAAGCCACTCAGCCGTTTTAGGCATCGGCCTCAGGCTTTGTCCAGCAGTGCGAGTGCGCCATAGCCGACAATAACCGGCGTGAGGCGACAAATCGCCCGAGCCAAGATAGGGCGCGCGAAGCGGCAAACGATGCGAGGCAACCAAGATCAGCCTCGCACCGCCGACACGCGCTATCCACAGATCACATGTCCGGCAGGCTTCAGCCGGACAATGCCGCCATTGCCCCAGCAGACGTCAGACCGGCTCCTCGCCATCGCTGTCAGCCTCCGGCGTTCCCTGCAGGATCTTGTCGGCGATCAACCCCGCATTCTGCCGGATCGCCGCCTCGATGCGCTCGGCCATCTCCGCATGTTGTTTAAGGAAATTCTTGGCATTCTCACGCCCCTGGCCAATGCGCTGGCTGTCAAAGGAAAACCAAGCCCCCGACTTGTCAACGACGCCGGCCTTGACGCCAAGGTCGATGAGTTCGCCCATCTTGGACACACCTTCTCCGTACATGATGTCGAATTCGACCTGCTTGAAGGGCGGCGCCAGCTTGTTCTTCACCACTTTGACGCGTGTCTGATTGCCAACCACCTCTTCGCGATCCTTGATCGCGCCGATGCGGCGGATATCGAGGCGGACGGACGCGTAGAATTTAAGGGCGTTGCCACCGGTAGTGGTTTCCGGCGAGCCATACATGACGCCGATCTTCATACGGATCTGATTGATGAAGATGACCATCGTCTTGGAGCGTGAGATCGAGGCGGTCAGCTTGCGCAGCGCCTGGCTCATCAGGCGCGCCTGCATGCCCGGCTGACTATCACCCATCTCGCCTTCAAGCTCGGCGCGCGGCGTCAGCGCCGCTACAGAATCGACCACCAGCACATCCACCGCGCCGGAGCGCACCAGCGTGTCGCAGATTTCGAGCGCCTGCTCGCCGGAATCCGGCTGCGAAATCAGCAGATCATCGAGGGTCACGCCCAGTTTGCGCGCATAAATGACATCCAGCGCATGCTCGGCATCGATAAAGGCGCACACCCCGCCCCGCTTCTGCGCTTCGGCAATCGTGTGCAGCGCCAGCGTCGTCTTGCCCGATGATTCAGGCCCGTAAATCTCGACCACGCGCCCGCGCGGCAGGCCGCCGATCCCCAGCGCGATATCGAGGCCGAGCGATCCTGTCGGCACTGACTCGATCTCGACCGCCTTGTGGTTGGCGCCGTAGCGCATGATCGAACCCTTGCCGAAGGCACGCTCAATCTGCGACAGCGCGGCGTCCAGCGCTTTGGTTTTGTCCATACCGTCCCCCTCGACAAGCCGAAGCGAATTTTGAGCCATAGCGAATCCTCCTGCAATCTAGCTGTTAAAAACCATCTGCGACACGTGTCCTCGTCAAACCTTGCCGTCACCTGCGACCGACTGCGGTCTGATCGCCTTCAAACGACAATGTACACATTTTGTTCTAGTTCGCAATTTGTTCTTTTTCGTTAATGCAGATTTTTGTCGAGCGACGTCCCGCTACTCCGGTTATGAGCGCGAACGGGCAGGACCACATGATGTGATCGACGAAAGATTGATACAATTAAATTATTGATATCATATATTTTTCTTTATTTTGTACCGCGTCCGCCCCGCTCCAGGCTCGCGATCAACGCCTGCGCCACATGTTCGGCCATGCAACGATATCCGGTATCGTTGAGATGCAAACCATCATCAGAAATCAGGATGTGCTTGCCCGATCGGGCGATAAACCGCATGGCGGCGTAGCGCCGCGAAATGGCAACATGGCGGGCTGCCGTCACCCGCTCGAGCGCCCTGGCGATAGCCAGGAAATGGCTCTGGTCGGCTGCCTGGGGAGCATATTGCGCCCCGACAACGATAACATCAACCTGACGACGCCTGAGCCAGCCGATGGTTGAGCTGAGCGTGCGCTCAAATTGCGCGACCGAGACCCGCGACAGCGCGTCATTCGTTCCCACCTGCCAGACGACGACGTCAGGGTTTTCATGCCGGATTTCCTCCCGCAAACGCGCTGCCGTGCTTGTCGCCAGTTCACCCGACAGGCCGCGATTAATGATTGCAACCTCAACCGGCTTGAGCTGTGCTGTGAGGATGGACTGCAATTGTGCGGGATAGGCATGCTCGGGCGACGAGGCGCCGACACCCGATGTCGATGACGAGCCAATAGCCAGAATCGTCACCTTTTCGCGCCGCTCGATACGCGCGCCAAGCGTCGGCAGGGGTGCTGCTGTCGCGATATCGCGCTGCGGAGCCACGCACGCACGGCTCAAGGCCGGCAACTCGGCTCGTGCCGGGGCAAGGCCCGCCATCAGCATCGCCACGCCAGCAAGGATCATCCATGTCTTCACAGCAACGTCCCACATCGTTCCATCAGCACCCTCGCGTGGAAGCGCGCGTTTCAGCCATCACGGGGCAGGCCGTCGGCGGCCATTCACGCCCGTTATCAAATAGCTGGCACCAATATGTCAGGCAAACACCAGGATAAAAATCCACTTTCTTTGTAATAAGTCTAAAAGATAGGCGTTGACCACCGCCTGCGTCTGGCGCGATGAAGGCTGCACGAACGCTGGTGTGCCAGCATCTGATAATGGGGCCTTGAACCCCATCGATTGGAGAAACGAATGACTCAATTTCGACGCGGTCTGCGCTCTGCCGGCTTGATGACAACTTATTCAGCCGTTCTGGCGGTTTCTCTATTGGTCCTTTCGCTCGTCAGCCAGCCTGCCCTGGCGCAGGAGACAGTGGAGATTTCCATCTCGAACCATCGCTTCCAGCCAGCGGAAGTCAAAGTCCCTGCCGGAAAGCCGCTGGTTTTGATCGTCAAGAACCTTGATGCGTCGGCCGAGGAATTCGAGAGCAAGGTTTTGAAGATCGAGAAAGTGATCGCGGGAAAGAGCGAAGCGCGTATCAATGTGCGACCGCTGACACCGGGCCGATACAAGTTCTACGGCGAGTTCCATGAGGCAACCGCTCAGGGCGTTCTGATCGTTGAATAGGGTGTGACATGCTGTCTTCTGCCATCATCGTCTTTCGTGAAGTCATCGAGGCCGGGATTATCATTGGCATTGTGCTGGCGGTAACACGCGGCGTCCACTGGCGCGTGCCCATGGTTCTGGCGGGGTTGGCAATCGGCGTGGCCGGCAGTCTGGTTGTGGCGACGTTCGCCGGCGGCATTTCTGCAGCCCTCGCCGGCGCCGGCCAGGAAATTTTCAATTCACTTCTGCTGGGAACAGCCGTCTGCATGCTCATCTGGCATAATGTGTGGATGGCATCGCATGGCCGCGAACTGGCTTGCGAGATGCGCCAGCTTGGCAGCGAGGTCGTCACCGGCAAACGCTCCTTGTGGGCGCTGGCGATTGTCATTGCCATTGCTGTCTTGCGTGAAGGCTCCGAGGTGGTGCTGTTCATGTACGGTATCGCCGTCTCTGAAACAGCATCAGCAGCCGAATTGCTGGCCGGTGGATTGACTGGTTTTGCGCTTGGCGCCAGCCTCAGCGCCCTCACCTATTGGGGGCTGGTCACCATTCCCGCCCGCTATCTCTTTTCGGTCACCGGATGGTTGATCACCTTTCTTGCAGCCGGCATGGCAGCTCAGGCGGTGACCTACCTGGCACAGGCGGGGATCGTGACAGCGCTCGGTGACATCGTGTGGGACACGTCAGCCATTCTGCCAGATTCCGTTCTTCTGGGACGCATCCTCCATGCACTCCTCGGCTATGTCGACCAGCCGACCGGTCTCCAGCTCGTCGCCTATCTCGGAACGGTGGCAGTCATGGTGGGTCTGTCCCACCTCATCGCCCGGCCCCAGCAGCCAAAGCGCCTGGTCGCCGGTGCCTGAACACACCTGATCCAGTGAGCTGACGTATTTTGCGATGACGTGGAAGCCGTTTAATCGTCACAAAACATGCTAAATAACGAGTTGGAGCGCGGTTTTGATACCATCCAGATGCAACGTCCTGAGCCCGGCCTGAAATACCAATCAGAAGCGCCACAGCCTGTCGCTCCGGCTTTTTCAGCAGGTGAAGCTCACCTAATGAGCGCCTGCGCCAGGCCTTCAGTTCAAACGGCTGGGGCAGCAAGGTGACAGCGTCATCCTTGAATTCGCGCTCAAACGCGCCATCAATTGCGGGTGGCCGCGGGCTGAGCCTTCTCAAACAACAATTCACATATTTTGTTCCAGCTCATCATGTGTTTTTTCTGTCAGCACAACCGAAATGCCAGCGCTGCGCTTCTGAAATATCTAAAAAATACAAATCGCGTGCAAGACGATATGTATTTATGGCCGTTCTAAATAAAGATGTATTTATCAGAACTATTCTAAATTGAAGTCATATTGTTTGACATGAGATTAGAAATCAATTCATAAGATAAGCATGACAGTACAGATGTATCATGAGCATTTTATATATAGGAGTTATGGAATGCATAACCGCCGCCATTTTTTTGTTTCAATTGCCAGCGCCCTGGTTCTTTGTCAGATGCTGGCTGCGCCCGCCTCAGCACAACAAACAACCCTGGTGGTCTATAACGCCCAGCATCCCAGCCTCACGCAAGGATGGGTCGACGCGTTTACAAAAGAGACCGGGATCGCGGTGACGTTGCGCAATGGCAATGATACCCAGCTGGGTAACCAGATCGTCCAGGAAGGCGAACGCACGCCCGCCGACGTCTTTTTGACCGAGAACTCGCCGTCGATGGTGCTGGTTGATAATGCCGGCTTGCTGGCCCCGCTATCGCCCGAAACCCTGGCAGGCGTCGAGCCACAATTCCGCCCTTCCCACGGGCGGTGGACCGGGGTTGCGGCACGGGCGACGATCTTTGTGTATGACAAGCGCAAGCTCACCCAGGATGCCTTGCCGAAATCCCTGATGGATCTTGCAGGTGCGGGCTGGAAAGGCCGGTGGGCCGCCTCACCCTCAGGCGGAGATTTTCAGGCCATCGTTGGTGCCATGCTGGAGCTGAAGGGCGAGGACGCCACTTTGACCTGGCTGAAGGCCATGAAACAGAACGCCGTCATCTATCGCGGCAACAGCGTCGCCATGAAGGCGGTCAATGCCGGAGAAGCAGATGGCGCCATCATCTATCATTATTACTGGATCGGTGATCAGGCGAGGACGGGTGAGAACAGCGGCAATCTCGCTGTGCACTATTTCGGCAACCAGGATCCCGGCGCCTTCGTGTCAATTTCCACCGCCGGCGTGCTGAAGACAAGCAAGCAGCCAGCCGCAGCCCAGGCTCTGGTGAAGTGGATCGCCGGCCGAAAGGGTCAGGATTTTGTGCTTACCGGGAGCGCCTACGTCTATCCGGTGGGCGAAGGCATCACGGCAAACGAACGTTTGAAGCCGATGGTGGACCTGCAGGCGCCCAAGATAGATCCCGCCAAACTCGACAGCCGCAAGGTTTCGGAGTTGATGATAGCGGCGGGCTTGCTGTAAGCCAGATCAGCGTCCTGCGCTCGTCTGGCCGCACATAATCAATGCGGTCAGCCAGCACGATGAACAGCCGAAATTCTGCGGATAGAGGAACACCCTGGACCTTTGTCCGGCCGGCCGTGCCCGACCGCTCCTGGAGCGGCTGGCGCGGCTTTGCATCGACGCGCGGGCCGGTTTACGGCGCCGCGCTCATCATCGCGCTGCTCTGCCTGCTGCCAATAGGCTTCATTGTGACGATCGCCCTGCAGGCAGGGTGGGACGCGGCAAGCGCGCTGTTGCTGCGCCCGCGTGTCGGCCATCTGCTGCTGAACACGTTGCTGCTTGAGCTGTGCACCCTGCCGGCAGCTCTCACCCTGGCGCTCGCTTTCGCCTGGTTGACCGAGCGCACCACCCTCCCCGCGGCCCGGCTGTTGTCATGGCTTGCCATCGCCCCCTTGGCGGTGCCGGCTTTTGTTCACAGCTACGGGTGGATAACACTCGTCCCCTCCATGAACGGGCTGCCGGCTGCCGTCCTTGTGTCGGTTCTGGCCTATACACCCTTTGTCTATCTCCCCGTCACTGCCCAGCTGCGACGGCTCGATCCTGCCCTTGAAGACGCGGCAGCCTCGCTAGGCCTTGATCCGCTCGCTATATTCTGTCGCGTCATCCTGCCCCAGCTTCGCCTCGGGCTTTGCGCCGGCGGCATGCTTGTTGCCTTGCATCTCCTCGCCGAATACGGGCTTTTCGCGCTCATTCGTTTCGAAACGCTGACGACGGCCATCATGGATCAGTTCCAATCGGCCCACAGTGCCCCCCTTGCCAATCTTCTGGGCGGGGTCTTGGTGCTCGGCTGCCTCGCCCTGATGGCCATCGAATCCCTCATTCGCGGCGCCGGGCGCTACGCCCGCCTCGGCCCGGGCGCGGCGCGGCGCGCACCTCGTCGTGATCTGGGTCCCCTGACCGTGCCAGCGCTCGTCTTTTTCCTGTCATGGGCAGTCCTGAGCCTTGCCGTGCCCGGGGGTACCATCCTGCGCTGGCTGGCGGCTGGCGGCTGGAGCGTGTGGACGCCCTCCCTCGCGCTCGCCTTCACGCAAACCATCCTCCTGTCACTTGCCGGGGCCCTCCTCACCACCGCCGCCGCCGCGCCCATCGCCTGGCTGTCCGTACGCGCCCCGGGACGGCTGCAGCGCCTGCTCGAAACCTGTCATTCCTATGTCGGTTCTCTGCCCGGCGTCGTCGTCGGCCTGGCGCTCGTGACGGTGACGGTCAGCGTTGCCCTGCCGCTCTACCAGACGATGTTAACGCTGTTGCTCGCCTACATGCTGCTGTTCCTGCCGCGCGCGCTTGCCGGATTGCGCCCGAGCCTGGCGCAGGCCCCGATCGAGCTGGAGCGCGCGGCGATGGCGCTCGGGCGGACGCATTGGCAGGCATTCTTTGTCATCACCCTGCGCATCGCCGCACCGGGCGCGGCAGCAAGCCTCGCTCTCGTCGGGCTTGGAGCGTCGACCGAACTGACAGCAACCCTGATGCTCGCGCCCAATGGCGTCAACACGCTGGCGACCGGCTTCTGGTCGCTCACCAATGAGATCGATTATGCAGCCGCCGCGCCCTACGCGGCAATGATGATACTGGCCTCTCTGCCGCTCACCATCATCCTGCGCAACCAGTCGATGCGGGTATCGGGCCGATGAGCGATCTGCGCATTCGCGGTGCGGTCAAGCGTTATGGCCCGGTCGTCGCCGTGGGTGGCGTCGACCTTGATGTCCGTGCCGGTAGTCGGACGGCAATCGTCGGCACATCAGGCTCAGGAAAAACCACCTTGTTGCGGCTGATCGCCGGATTTGAAGCGCCTGATGAAGGTGAAATCCATTTCGGCGAGGCATGTCTCTCGCAAGGATCGCGCTTCGTGCCGGCCTATAAACGTGAAATCGGCATCGTGGCGCAGGATGGCGCCCTCTTTCCCCATCTCGATGTCGCAGCCAATATCCGCTTCGGCCTCGGCAGGCGGGCGGATGGAGATATCCATGTCCAGCGCCTGCTCGCGGCGGTCGAATTGAGCCCGACGATTGCAACCAGACGCCCAGATGAGCTTTCGGGCGGACAGCAGCAACGGGTAGCCCTTGCCCGGGCGCTGGCCCGCCAGCCGAAGCTCATGCTGCTTGATGAGCCGTTTTCCGCCCTTGATTCAGGATTGCGCCAGAGCGTGCGCGACAGCCTCTGTCATACGCTCGACAGCGCCGGCATCGCCAGCATCCTCGTCACCCACGACCAGGTCGAGGCGCTTTCCTTCGCCGACCAGGTTGCCGTCATGCGCGGCGGCATCTTTGCCCAGACCGGCACACCGCTTGATCTTTACCTGCGCCCGGGCAGCGTTGAGACGGCACTTTTTCTCGGCAAGGCCATCCTGCTGACGGCGACAGCCGGGCCGGGCTATGTCGACTGCGTGCTCGGGCGCATTCCAGCCTCAACCCGCGGCAAAACCGGCGCCGTCGACATCATGTTGCGGCCCGAGCAGGTGCTGGTCCACACCCGACCGACCTCGCCGGTTGGCCGCGATACCCGCTCGATTGCGGCTAGCGTCACCAATGTGCGCTTCGAGGGGCCGGACTGCACGGTTGGCGTTGCAATCGCCGATGCCGCCATGGAACTGACGCTGAAGCTCCCCAGCTTCGGCGCCCCGGAGGTGGGGCGGGTGTTGCACCTGGTGGTGGGCGGGGAAGCGCACGTCTTTTGAGGGAACCAGAGACGATTGATGGGCAAATAGATGTCAAGCGCCGCCGAATTCAACTCGCCAGCTTGTCCTTGACTGCCTGCGCCAGCGCTTTCAGCTCGAACGGTTTGGGCAGGAAGGTGACTGCGTCATCCTTGAATTCGCGCTCAAACGCGCCGTCAGCAAAGCCGGACATGAAAATGATCTTCACATCCGGCCAGTCCCGGCGCAGCTCATGAACCATGCTGGGACCATCCATGACCGGCATTTTGACGTCAGTCAGCACCAGATGGACGTCCGCGCCGCGTGTGCGCATGACATCAAGTGCGGCCGCGCCATCTCCCGCCTGCAGGATGGAATAGCCGCGTTTGCCCAGCGCATGCGCCACATGCTTGCGCACATCTTCCTCGTCTTCGACGACGAGAATGGTGCCATTGCCCGTGAGATCGGGAACCTTTTTCTCGCGGGTCTCTGCTTTGGGCGACAATTCCTTCTCGCTCGGCACATAACGCGGCAGAAAGATATGAAACGTGGTGCCCTTGCCTGGCGCAGACGTCACGAAGACATAGCCGTCCATCTGCTTGATAATGCCGTAAACGGTCGACAGCCCGAGGCCCGTCCCCTTGCCCATTTCCTTGGTCGTGAAGAAAGGCTCGAAGATACGGTCGACAATTTCCTGTGGAATACCGCCGCCTGTATCGCCGAATTCGATGAGCACATAATCTCGCATCGACATCGCCGGAAAACCGTAGGACTCAACCTGTGCGGCTTCCACGTTCAGGGCTCTGATCGTCAGCCGGCCGCCGCCTGGCATGGCGTCACGCGCGTTGACTGACAAGTTCATGACGATCTGGTCGAATTGCTGGCGATCCGCCTTGACGAACCAAAGACCGCGCGCGGTGTTGACATCAAGCGATACCTGCTCGCCAAGCGAGCGCCCCAGCAAAGCGCGCGCATCGGGAAGCGTCTGGCGCAGATCAAGGATTTTCAGCTGACGATCCTGCTGACGTGCGAAGGCCAGGAGCTGGCTGACAAGCGCCGCCGCGCGGTTGGCATTCTGCTTGATCTTGATGATGTTCTGGAAGGCGGGATCGCTGGGCACCAGATGCTCGTTCAGCACCTCTTCGCAGCTGAGAATGATGACAGTAAGCAGATTATTGAAATCATGGGCGATCGAGGCAGCGAGATTGCCGATCGCATTCATCTTCTCGCTTTGGGCGAATTGCGCCTGCAGCTTCCGCTGCTCAGTCGTTTCAACGCCAAAAATGAGTGCCGTTTCTCCATCCTTGTCCACTTCATCGACAGCCGCCATGTAAAAACGCACCCAGCGCTCATCACGCGTTGCCAATTTGAGGTCGACGGGGGGGATGATCCCCTGGCCGGCCTTGGCAAGCCCCAGGGCGTTGTCAAATCCCGGTCGGTCGGCGTCCCCCACAGCCTCGACAAGGCGGCTTCCTTTGCTCGCGCGGTTGTCAAGCAAGCGACCGAACGCCGCGTTGAAACGAACCACCCGCCCTTGCGCGTCAATTGAGGCGATCGCCATCGGCGCCGTATTGAAAAAGCGGGCGAAGCGTATTTCAGCCAGACGAAGCCCCTCGTCGATATCACCGACCGAGCCGGCGCTGCGATCAACGACCAGCGTGCGTGATGCGCCGGGCGTACCATCAGCTGAATAGGACACGTGATGATAGACCCGCGACGGGCGGCTGCGCCCGTCACGCCCGATAAAATCGATATCAAGAATTTCGCTGCGCACTTCCCCCGGACGCGCGGCCGGCGCGATCATCATGCTCGCCTGCGGGTCGGACACAATGTCAGATACCCGCAACGTTCCAGCTGCCGCCTCGCCAAGATCAATCCCCAGCTGATTGGCGAGTGTCGCATTGATATAGCCGATCGTGCCATCACCCTCGATTGACAGGAAACCAGCCGGGGCGTGATCGAGATAATCGATGGCCTGCTGCAATTCCTCGACGATATTCTCCTGCTTCTCCCTTTGTCGGGTGACATCGGAAATCGTCCACAGCGTGAGGCGTTTGCGTGCGCCGTCGGCAAAGGGTTGGGCATTGATCCTGAGCCATGTCGGCGCCGTTTTGCTGCCGCCGCGGCTGGTGACCCTCACCTCCTCGACAGCGCTGCGCCCCTGCTTGACCGCCATGTTGAGGCGATAGACGGCCTCCGCCATCAACGGTTCACCACCAAACGCCAGATGAATGGGGCGCGCGTCGCGCTCATTATCGGCGTCCGTCATTGCCAGATAGGCCTTGTTCGGCAAAACAATCCGGCCCGTACTGTCAGTCAAAAGGACACCGTCGGGCATGTTGGTGAGCAGCGACGTCGCCAGATCGCCGCGCCGCGATCGCAGCCGCAAATCAACAAGCCCGATGCCGACCACCACCAGCGCCATCAGCCCGGCAACGGCAAACGCCGCCATCAACGCCCATACGAACGTACCAGCCGTCTCGCCCTGGAAGAAAACGAAGGCAGGCGCCGATATCAGCACCACGCAACCAATCACAGCCGCGATCCACAACGGCGTCGAACGATCGCCAGCATCGCTTATGGGTGCAGGTGCCATCACATGGGCATCAATATCAGTCATCGGCCAACCTGGGCAAGAATCAACGCGCTAATTCCGCTACAATGCGGTGCGTTCGCGCCAAATTCAATCGTCAGACCATCGCGCCCAAGTGCTCATCGCGCCCATGCGCCGCCCAACAGCGAAGCGGCGATCCGCCCCGCCGTCAGCGCGCTGCCAGCGCGTCCATCGTCTCCTGCAGCGAATGCTGCGTGATCGGCACCACGAGCAGCGCGTCTATGCCGCTCTTGCTGCACGCATCGATCGAGTGACGGGAACTGTCCATCGAGAGAGCAACGATCGGCACTTCACCCTTGCGGCTATCCAGTTGGCGGATGGCCAGGGCAGAACTCAGCCCACAACAACCGGCATCACATATATCGACGAACACCATGGCGTAGTCACGATCCGCCATAGCCTGCAACGCACTCGCCTGCCCCGACACACAGTCGATCTGGCAATCAAGCGCACTCAACAGATTGCAGAACTGACTGTTGAGCGCCGAGCCGACATCAGCGACCAGGACGTGACGCCGGCCCGATCCCAACATACTGGCCGGGCCAAGATCGCCATGCACCAGCAAACCGGCAGGCTCGAACATCGCCTCGCCAAGGCCAAGACCGGCGAAGGAAACATGCGTGCGCATATTGTCCGGCATCGATGACAGGCTCGTGCGCCTCTGGGCCATCAATTCCAACTCGCTCAGAAGGCTCGCGGCGACATCATGAAGAGTGTCGATATCTGCAGCCCGCCATATCCGCGGCGTCTCCTCGATCGCGCACAAAGCACCGACCGTGACCCCGGATTCAAGCGTCAGCGGCACGCCAAGATAGGCAGCGATCGTTCCCTCGCGAACGACAGGGAGATCACGGCTCAACGGATGCGCGCACGCATCGTGGATCATCACCGGCTGAACGCTCTCGACCACATGGCGGCAGATACCCTCCGCAACCGGCGTACGTCGCAGCTCATCGGTGACAACCAGACCCGACGCGCTGATGATGGTCTGAAAATGTCCGTCGATCAGGCTGACGAAAACACCGCTGGCGGAAAGTGCACGCTGGGCAACACGCGTCAGGCGATCAACACATAATGACGACGACCCGACAAGATCGATAAGGGAGCGAACCTCATCGGAGCGCGAGGACATCAGCCATTTATGTCCGCCAGCGGCCGGGGCTTCATCGTTGATCGTCACGTGCGCATACCCTGCCTCGCCAATCATTGTTCCCCTCAAAAACCGTCCCCGAATCACCGCTTCATCGAAGCTAACATCAGCTGATTCGGCACTCAAACACCGATTCGGCTCCGTTCGTTTTTGGCGGGTGCACCACTGACTTTGGCGGCGCCGGCCTTATTGCTGCCAGCGCCGCGGCGCGTTTTTCAACGACATGACAAAGCCGATGACCTGCGCCACCGCCTTGTACTGCTCGACCGGGATTTCCTCGTCGATGTCGATTGAAGCGTGGAGAACGCGGGCCAGTGGCGGATTTTCAACAACCGCCACGCCTGCCGCCTTCGCCACCTCCCTGATTTTGAGGGCAAGCGAATCAACGCCTTTGGCGATGCAGATCGGCGCCTGCATTCCTTGCTCGTATTTCAAAGCGACCGCAAAATGGGTCGGGTTGGTGATCACGACGGTCGCCTTCGGCACCTCGGCGATCATGCGCCGGCGCGCCCGCTGTCGACCGATCTGGCGTACCCTTTGCTTGAATTCAGGCGACCCTTCCTGCTGCTTGACCTCGTCGCGCAATTCCTTGCGCGTCATGCGCAGGCGCTTGCGCCATTTGAAGTATTGATAAACGTAATCGCCGATAGCGATGAGGAAGAGGATCGACAACACGCTGGAGAGCATCGATATCGTCAGATCGCTCGAAGCCGTGAGATAGTCGATGGCGTTCGAGCCGATCAGCGTCTCCAGACGGTCGCGCTGCGGCCACAGCGCAAAGCCGATTGCCACCCCCACGACGATCAGCTTCACGAGTCCCTTGAAGAAATTGACGACGCTGTCGACCGAAAACAGCCGCTTGGCGCCGGAGAACGGGTCGATTTTGGAAAATTTCGGAGTGATCGGATCATACGACCAGACAAAGGAATGCTGCAGGAGATTGGCACCGATTCCGATAACAAAAAGCGCTATCAGCGGCAGCGCGATGGCCCCTGAAACTCCCAGCAGAAGATCACCGAAGAACTTGTGCAAATGCTGTGGATCAGTGGGGATAGCATGGGCATTCGCCAGGATCGGCGACAAGCGCTGCGTTAAAGACGTCAGCATGCCGGGAAAGGTAGCGCTGATCAGAAGGGTCGCGCCAAACAGCCCCAGGAACACCGGGATTTCCTGGCTTTTGGCTACATCGCCACGCTTTCGCGCGTCATCGAGCTTTTTTTGCGATGGTTCTTCTGTCTTTTCACTGTCATCGTCGTCATCAGCCATGGCTTACCTTTCGAGGAAGTAGCGGTAGGCTTCTTGGACATGCATCGAATACCAGCTGAGCATCGTCGCCATCGTTGCCATCAGCAGAAGAAAGCCGGCGACGATTTGCGCCGGCAGGAGCAGGAACAGAATCTGCAATTGCGGCACCAGCCGTGACAGCACGCCAAGCGCCACCTGAAAAACCAGCCCCGAAACAATAAAAGGTGCCGACAACTGGATCGCCAGCTTGAAGCTGCCGACAAACACCGTGAGCGCCGCCTTGACGAAGTCGTCGCGAGGCAGATGAAGGGTCGGCTGGAACACTTTGTAGCTGTCGTGGATCGCCCCCAGCGCCAGATGGTGGAGATCGGTGGCAAAAACAAAGGCGGTGGCAACAAGCGTCATGAAATTTGCCAGCAACGCACTCTGCCCGCCTTGCGAGGGGTCGAGCTGGGTGATGAATGACAGGCCGATCTGCTGGGCAATGATGGTGCCGGCAGCTGACATCGCCATGGAAATGAAGCGCAGGACAAGGCCGATGAAAAGACCCACCAGGATTTCGTGAATGAGAACCGCCAGCAGGGATTGCAGATTGGCCGGTGTCGGCCCGAGCAGGGGCTGGACGATCGGCAGCATGATCAGGGTGACTGCCAGTGCCAGCGCCAGCCGCAGCCGGGCCGGAAAGAACTGCTCCCCATAGCCCGGCAGCAGCATCAGCATCGAGCCGATACGGGCGAAGGCGAGCATGAAGGCCGCAGCCAATGCCGGCAGCAGCTCAAGCGCCAGCGTCACCGCTCAGCCTGCGATGATCTTCTGGGCCAGGCGGTTCATAAATCCGCCCATCGCTGAACTCATGAATGGCAGGGCGATCAGCAGGGTGAGAAAGATGGCCAGCGTCTTTGGCACAAAGGAAAGCGTTTGCTCCTGGATCTGCGTGAGGGCTTGCAGCAGTCCAATCGCCAGTCCGACGATCAGCGCAATGGCCATCGGTGGAGCGGAGACGATCACCAGCGTCTGCAGGCAGTCGCGGGCGATGTCGAGCACTTCCGGTCCGGTCATGGTGTCCTCTCTGCTGCGTATCACCGCCTAGATCGGCATGCGCAGGATTTCCTCATAGGCATTGATGACGCGATCACGCACGGAAACCAGAGTCTCTAACGCCACCTCTGATTCGGCAACTGCCGTCACCACATTAACCAGATCGGCCTTGCCATTGGCAAATGCGCGCGACTGCGTCTCGGCCTGATGCGCCTGCTGGGCCACCGCGCCGATACTGTCGCGCACCAGGCTGGCGAAATCACCGCCCGCCGGCTTGTTGCCAATACCGATCGGGCTTGAACCAGAAACGCCGTCATTGAGGCGTGCGAGCGCCTGATAGGCACTTGCTGCTGCGCCAGGAGTTGTAACCATATCGATGTCCCCCCTTCAGGATGACGGCCTCAGCCGCGCAGGATTTCCAGCGTGCGCTGGATCATGCGCCGCGTGTTGGTGATGACGTTGAGGTTGGCCTCGTAGGAGCGCTGCGCCTCGCGCAGATCGACCGTTTCGATGGCCGTGTTGACGTTGGGATATTTGACGTAGCCGCGCGCATCCGCCGCCGGATGCCCCGGTTGGAATCGCTCGGAGAAATCGGTTTTGTCGGTTTCGACCCGGCCAAGAGCCACCAGCTTGCCTCCGCTTTCACGATCAAGCGCGGATTGGAAGGTGGTGATGCGGCGGCGATAGGGATCGCTGTCGGGAGTGGTCGCGGTCGAATCGGCGTTGGCGATGTTTTCGGCAATAACGCGCATGCGACCAGCCTGGGCTTTGAGGCCGGAGGCGGCGGCAGCAATTGAACGGGACAGATCCATCTAATCCTCCTTCAGCCTTATCGGCGGCCAATGGCAGTCCGCAGGAGGCCGATACCCTTTTGATACAGGGTCGCGGCTGCCTGATAGTCGGCCTGGTTTTGACCAAGTTTCAGCATTTCATCTTCGAGCACGACGGCGTTTCCGCTTGGCCGCGTCTCGAAAACGGAGGCTTTGGTCGCTTCTCCCCCCGAGACGCCGGGTCCAAAACTCGCCAGATGCTGGCCGTTTGTTCGTTGCGGTGCCAGCGCTTGCGGCACTTCGAAGGTCAGCGTCTTGAGATCACGCGCCTTGAACCGGGGCGTATCGGAATTGGCAACGTTCTCCGCCAGGATGTTCTGGCGCTCATTATGCCAGTGCATCTTGGTCTTGAGCATCGACAGCAGCGACGTTTCATTGACGGCCATCCTGTCCTCCTCGCAACGAGCCACGTCCAACCCGGCAAATTTTGCCGGGTGTATGGTTAATTTTTCGTTACCAAGAACGGAAATCAGGCCGAGCCGTTAACCAATCGACGGTTTTCTGTTAAAGAATCGCTTTGAACGTTGCGATGCGTGGACTGCTTGTGCCGTGCTGGCACAGTGCGCTACGTCGGCATCGTCGCAACAAGACATGGTCCTCATTTTGCAGGACGCCACTAGGAAGAGGAATGCCGTGCGGGAATTATGGGGTCAGTTGCCGTTTCTCGTGCAGGTGCTGCTGGCGCTTGCGTTTGTGCTTGCGCTGGTAGCGGTGATTTTCTTCCTGATACGCCGCTTCAGCGATGCGGCGGCCACCAAGGCGAACGGGCGGGCGCGCCAGCCGCGATTAGGCGTGATCGATGTCGCCAACATCGACGGGCGCCGTCGTCTGGTGATCATACGCCGCGATGCGGTCGAGCATCTTCTGATGATCGGCGGCCCGAACGACGTGGTGATCGAATCCAATATCATCCGGGCGCAGAACCCCGCACAATTGCGCGAGGGGCGCAGCGCCCAGCTGGGTCCGGTCGATGAGGCCGACAGTGCGCCAGCCCCCGCGCTCACTCCGGCCCTGCGCGATCTGCCGGCTGCGCCGCAGGCAAAGCCGGCTCCCCGCATCGACACCAGGCTGCCCGAGCCCAAGCGTGCAACCGTGGCGACGCCCGAACCCGCCCGCGCCGCGCCAATCGCTGTGAGGCCACCCGCGCCGCGCACGCCACCAATCGCCAGTTTGCCGAGCACTCCACCAGCGCGCCCCGATAAAACGCCAGCAGTGGCAGCGCCGGGCTCAGGAGCCATGATGGCATCGCCACGAATTGAGCCACCAACGGCACCCCCGCTGACGGCGCCAGCGATGAGCCCTGCCATCATCGCCCCGGCGCCTGTTGCGCATGCCGCTGCGACACCGCCGGCCATCCAGCCCGCTCCAGCGCCCCCGGAGGCAGCGCCAAAGCCACCGGCACCCGCTGGAGAACCAGCCGACCTTGAGGCGGAAATGGCCTCCATCCTCGGCCATCTTTCGGCGCCACCGAGGACATGAACCGCCGGTTCCAGCGTCCAGCGTTTCGTTATCTCGTTTGCCCAGCCCTTGCAGCTTTCACCCTCGCCTCGCCGGCGCTGGCACAGAATGTCACGCTGACCTTCGCCGACACCGGCATTACCGAGCGGGCGCTGCAGCTTGTCGCACTGCTGACTGTTTTGTCGCTGGCGCCATCGATTTTGCTGATGACGACCAGCTTCACGCGGATCGTTGTTGTCCTGTCATTGCTGCGCACCGCCATCGGCGCCGGCACCGCGCCACCCAATGCCGTGATGATCGCACTTGCCCTCTTTCTCAGCCTCTTTGTCATGGGTCCCACCCTGACCCAGGCCTATGACGCGGGCATCCGCCCATTCCTTGCCAATGAAATCACTGCCGATGTCGCGTTCGAGCGTGGATCGCGCCCGATTCATGAGTTCATGATGCGCAACACACGCGAGAAAGACCTCAGGCTTTTTCTGGAATTGTCGCGCGAGCCGACGCCGCAGACCCCGCAGGATGTGTCGCTGCGCGTCCTCGCTCCGTCCTTCATGATTTCGGAATTGCGCCGCGCCTTCGAAATCGGTTTCCTGCTGTTCCTGCCGTTCATGGTCATCGACCTTGTTGTGGCATCCGTATTGACCGCGCTTGGTATGACATTGCTGCCGCCGGCCTCGATCTCGCTCCCGTTCAAGCTCATCTTTTTCGTGCTGGTCGATGGCTGGAATCTGATTGCCGGCAGCCTCGTGCAGAGCTTCGGCACCGGCACCTAGCAGGGTGGGTCGTGAGGGAGCGCTAACGCTTATCCACGCGGCGGCTCTGGCGTTGCGTCGGCGCGCGGTTCGGCTGCACCTTCTCGCCCACCCGGGCGGTAGCGGTCGCGATATTCCTTGAGGAAGTTCTCCAGCGTATTCACCGATGCGACGTTGCGCGCGATCTGCCGGAACTCGGTGCCCTGGCTCTCGATGCGGCCAGTCAGGACGTTGAACGTCACCGCATCCGACGTCCCCGCCATCAGCTTGCTGTAGCGCTGGCGCAAGCGGTCAATCGATGCCTGATCGCCCGCCAGCGCCTGGGCAACCGCTGCCCGCAAGACTTCGGCGCGCTGCAATTCACTGAGCGCTTCGCCAGCCGTCCACGCATTGCCGAGCGCGTCCTCGATGGCCGCTCCCGCTTCGCCATATTCCTTGCTCTCCCACAGGAGATCAGCCTTCAGCCGTTTGAATTCGCTGACGTCCTCACCACTCAGCAACTCAACCGCAAGCTTGCCACGCCCGACTGCCGCAAGCGCCCGCGCCTCGATCAGATTGCGCTGGCGCTCAAGATCATTCGACAATTGCGCCTGACGTGTGCGCCGCAATACAGCCAGGGCCTTTTCTGGCTCGCGATTCAAAAGATGGATGAAGGCAAGCTGGCCCGCAACCTCGGCCCGCGCCGCGCCAACCAGTCGCTTGTCCACCTGGTGGGTCAGAAGATCGATCGACTGATCGAGAAGATCGACATCGACCAGCCGCCCCGCCAGCTTGCGGATCATTTCATCCCCGCGTCGCCCCGATGGAACAAGGTCCTGAAAATCATAAAACAGGGCCAGGCGCTCGACGGCTGACACTTGCGCCGCTTTCTCGTCGAGAAAAAGGGCAGCGAACGCCTCCTTGGCCTCATCCTGAATGGCTTGCGTGATCGCGTGCGCCGGTGCTGCGCTGGACGCTCCGCGCATGATCGTGAACGCATCGCGATAATCACCGCGTTCTATCGCAAAGCGCGCCAGCAATTGCCGCGCTTTGAGCTCAATCGCATCCCCTCGCCACGAAAAATTGACGCGCACAAGGTTTTCGACCGCCTGCGTTCGTGGCATGCGATCAATCTTGCTGGCAAGTTCCGTGTAGCGCAGCGTCGCCTCGGCCTCGGTCCGGGTTGCCCCCTGCCGGGCCGCCTCCTGGTACTCGCCGAGCGCCTGATCGACCCGCCCCAGCATTTCGCTATAGCGCCCGCGCAGCAGCGCCAGATGGGCCCCGCTGGCGGCTGACTTATCAAGCCCGGCGATCTCGTCGAGCAGAACTTCAAATCCACTGATATCCCCAAGCTCGATCTGTGCCTCCGCCAGCGCCAGCAGGGCGCGCTTCTGCAGCGGGCGTGGGTACTGGTCGAGCACCGGATGCGCCGTGCGGATGAAGCGCCTGGTCTTGCCCCGATCACTGTTTTCAGCCGCCGCCAGGCCGCGCCACAAGGCGACATCGGGATTGTCGTCGAACTCGGGCTCGTTGAGGTCGCGCTCGGCAATATCGAAGCGTCTTGCCAGCACAGCGCTGACGCCCCGCAGGATGCGGAAGCTTTTGTCACGCTCGATCAACGCATCGTCAGCCGCCGCATAGCCGAGCAAAGAGAGTGCTTCGGGCGCCAGCATGTGGGCAAGATAGAAGCGCGCCAGATCGAGCCGCGCCGATGTGCGCTCCGCCCCCTCGCTGGATGCCGCGCGCCCGATCAATTGTTGTCGCAGGGCAGAAAAGCGGTCGACAGGGCCAAGCTTCCAGCCGGCGAAATCGACAAAGCCCTGACGCAGCTCGGGAACGTTGCTCGCCCCGTTTGCATAGGCGCGCGTACTGGCGAGCGATGATAGCGCCAGCCCCGCTGCACGCTCGACGATGATGGCTTCGGCCTCCACCCGCACGGTCAGATCATCAACATTCTCCTTGATCGCCACGCCATGGACAGTGCGAAGAATATCGGCGTCGACGAAATGCTGCGTTTTGGCGATTTCAGCCGCCGGGCCTGGCAGGGGAACAATGGTGATGATGTCGCCTACCACAGGGTCAGCCAAACGCAGGAAGGCGCGCGCATGTTTTGCCTCGACATGGAGGGCTGCGCGCCCATCAGCCGTATAGCGTGGCTTGACGTCTAGTCCGACAGCGCTGTGCGGCGGCGCATCGCCAACAAAAATACGCCACGCCGTCCCGTCCGCTTGTGCCGACACCAGGTTCGCATCGTCGATGCGCAACCGAATGATCTGCCGCCCCTCCCGCTCCTCGACGTCGACCCCGCGGATGACACGGCGCGCACTGGCGATCGCCGGTTCGACATCAAGGGCCAGCGTCGTGTCAAACACCAGCCACAGGGTCGAGCCGCGGAAAAAGGCCGCGGCCGCGACGGGCTTGGGAAAAACAAACTCGATCCTGGCCAGCCCGTTTTGATACTCCGACGTGATCACAACGCCGCTGCCTTCTGTCTTGACCTGAGGCTCGGCGGGAAGCTGCAAGGTAACCGGCTCGCCCTTCGGCGACGGCGCGCCATCGGCACGCAGGCCATCTGCAGGCAGCGCGGCTGGGCCAACCGGGGTTCCAACACCGACACTTGCCGCCGTCTCCGTCGGCACCGCAGCAGGCGGGCGCCGAGGCGCTTCCAACGGACGCGGCCTGGGTGTCGAAACAGATGAGCGGGGTGACGGGGCGCCGGCCTTCGCCTTCGCCGGCTCAGGGCGGGCGGCCACAGCAGCATCGACATTGTCGCCAGCACGACTTGCCGCCGATAGCGCTTGGGCGGATGGGGTTTCAGCCGGCGCCGGACTGGCAGGAGCCGTATCAGGCGCGGCGGCGAGGGCAGGAGCAGCGCGCACCGCCTCCACCCTCGGCTCCTCGGCAAGCACGCCTTGCAGCCGCGTGACCGCCGCCCCGCCAGCCGCTGGCGTTGCGATACCCGCCAGTTGATCAGGGAGGGCGGATTTCTCCGGTCCGATGACGTCGAGGACGAAGGTGTTACCTTCGATGAAACTGCGAACATCGCGTTTTGCATCTATCGTGAGCTTCACCAGGCTGCGATTATCAGCTTCCGACGTTTGGATATCATCGATAAAGCGCGGCAGGCGGGCCCTGACCTTGCCTTCCTCAAAAATACCGATGGCATCAAACGCCAGTTCCGTCTCGTTATCGTTTCGCTTGATGACGGCGGCCGGTTTCACGGGCCATACAAATTCCAGCCGGCTGAAGGTTGGCGCTTCGCTCTCATTGATTGTCACCGGCCCTTTTATTGCCTGCCGGTGATCGCGCTCCGCTGCCTCGCGCTTGAGGCGCTCGGCCTCTTCCGCCTGACGGGCCAATTCTGCCAGCACTTCGGGCGGCAGCGCCGGCAGCGCGCCCTTCCACGGTTCAGGCAGCAGATCAAGGAAGAGCTGCTCTCCCGCCTCTGACGTATTGATGCGGAATTTCCGGTTCAACGCCAGGCGGATAGCCTTTTTGTCTGAATCAGTACGGAAGGACGGTATGATGGTCGGAAGCTTTTGGCCAAGCGCGCTCAACGGCACATCGACGGGGCGATCAAAGCGCAGCACCAGCACACCGGAATTGGATGTCACCGTATGGCGCGGCCGATTGGTGAACGTGAACACCAGCCGCGCAAAGCCGTTGTCGATGCGCACGTCAAGCGAGCCCGTTTCGACCGGCGCCGGCTGGGCGGCAACCGGCGGGCCGGTAAACAGCGCGCAGGCAAAGGCCACCACGGCAGCGCGCGTCGCGCACCGCAGCAGGCGACCAATGCTCATGCTTGCCGCACCCATACCAATCCATCTCCGCGCAGGTCGACGAGACGCACCAGATCAGCCTAAGCGGCAGGCGTTAACGCCCTGTTTATCCTGTCAAAACAAATGCACCCGCAGGACAGGAGGATCCGCCTGCCAATGCCGTGGCCGCTACAGATCAAAGATGCCCGAAGGTCGCCTCAGCCGCCGGTTCGCCGGCTTTCAACGCGCGGCAATTCCTGCACGGCTTGCGGCGCACCCGCATCGCCGCTCGGCGAAGACGATGACGCGCTTGGTCCTGAACCACGACGCGCCAGCGCGACGGTGAGCCGCTGGGCTGATTCTGCCGTCATCTCCGCCAGAATCTCCGATGTCTTGCGCGCATTCATGCGCGAGACCAGCTCAAGCGTGACATCAAGATCAAGCTTGTCCAGAATACGCGCCGCGTCCTTGGGTTTCATGCTTTCATACATCGTCACCAGGCTCTTGTATTGGCCGCTCTTTTCGTCCTGACGGGCGCTAACCGCGCTATCGATGCGTTGCTCGATGCGCTTGAGTTCCTCAACCCGTTCATCGAGCTTCTTTTCTGATGCTTTGAGCAATGCTTCCCTTTGGTCGAGTTCTTTCACGCGTTCCTCAAGCTGGCGGCGCCGATCGCCCAGGCGATCATTGATCGCTCCTTCCGAGCTGCGCTGCGGCAGGGGCGGCTCGCTTTGCTCCGTTGGTGGCGCGGCGGCGGGTGGCGGTGCGGCGGGCGGTGGCGCGCCTTTTCCACCTGCAGCCAGCGCCGCCGGCGGTCCGGCAGAAATGATCGTCTGTGAGGTCAAGGCGCCGATGATTTTAAGCAGCAAGAGCGCAGCAACCGCAAACAGCACGATCGGCAGCAACCTCACCTGCGAAATCGTGCCCATGAGCGATTATCCGCGCGACTGGCCGGAGAAGGCCGGCCGCGGCGCAACATGGCGTCCTGGCGCCTGATCGCCTGATGTCGCAGCCAGGCTCGACGGGCGCTGCAGCGGGGTTACCGGGCGCTGCGCCTGCCGCCTGCCTTCATCAACAAGGCGGGTGAGCTCGTTTGACAGCCTGTCGGCTTCCTCCAGCTGGCTGCTCATCGAGCGCTCCGCCTCATGGACTGTTCCCTTAAGCGCGGCGACCGCGCGCTCGGCCACTTTGGTGGCCCCGATCAGCTCCCCGACCAGCGATTTGAGCGCGCCTTCGTCCTGGCGCAGCCGCTTCAGGCGCTCATTCAGCAAAGCGCAATAACCAATCGTGATGGCGAGCAAAATTCCCACCATGATCTCGATAATCTGACCAAGCGGCAGCCCCAGCATCAGCCTTCCCTCCCGCGACCATTCTCGGTCTCAAACGCTTGCAGCGTCATGCGCGGACTGCGGAATGGTTTGGCAATGCGCACCGCCACGCTGTCCTCGACACGACCGATAAACGCCTCTGTGAGGACCGTTTCACCGATTTTGAGCATCACGCTGTCCTCTGGATTTTTGTCCAGCATCAGCGTGTCGCCGATCTTGAGGTCCATCAGCCGGCGCAGCGACAGGTCACTCTCGTAGAGAACGGCATCAAGCGTGATCGACGAGGACCAGATTTCGGTCGCCAGATGCCCTTCCCAGATGGCGTCGCGACCGAATTTCTCACCCATGAAATTCTGCAGCAGCAGATCGCGGATGGGCTCGATCGTCGCATAGGGCAGGACGATTTCAACCGAACCGCCGCGATCTTCCATGTCGATGCGCATATGCACGACGATCGCCGCATTCGCGGGGCGCGAGATGGCAGCAAATCGCGGATTGGTCTCAAGGCGCTCAAGCGTGAAATGAACGGGCGATACCGGGCGGAACGCCTGCTCGGCATCGGCCATGACCACTTCGATCAGACGCCGCACCAGGCTGGTTTCAATTGTCGTGTAGGGCCGCCCCTCGACGCGGATCGGCTGCGTGCCACGCCGCCCGCCAAGCAGGACATCGATGATCGAATAGATGAGACTTGATTCAACCGTGACAAGGCCGAAATTATCCCATTCCTCAGCCTTGAATACGGACAGGATAGCGGGCAGCGGAATGGAATTGATGTAGTCGCCAAAGCGCACCGATTTCAGCCCGTCAAACGACACTTCGACGTTGTCGGATGTGAAATTGCGCAGCGACGTCGTCATCAACCGCACCAGGCGGTCAAAGACGATTTCAAGCATCGGCAGACGCTCATAGGACACGAATGCCGAGTTGATGATGGCGCGAACGCCAGAGCTGTCGCCAAGTTTGTTTTCGTCGAGATTGAAGCCGAGCAGACTGTCGATTTCATCCTGGCTGAGAACGCGCTCGGCACCTGAATTGCGCTCGCCAGTCTCCTTGTCCTCGGTCTCATCGACCATCGCCGCCCATTGCGCGGCGATGTCCTCCTGATTGCCATTTCCAGCTTCCTCGAGCGCAGCCCCCCATTCGGCACCGAGAGCTGCATCATCAAGCGCCAGATCATCGTCCGGA
>NZ_JAKFWN010000025.1:0-38420 GCF_021731865.1 Raskinella chloraquaticus (SeqCode)
TCGAATCTACAAATGAATTACATATCAATATTATACCAAATTGCGGTGCAAATAAAGTGTGTTTGCGAACTTCAAAAACGTGAGGAACTGCGCCAGTTTGAAATTCACTGGCTGTAAATTGGCGGAGAGGGGGGGATTCGAACCCCCGATACCCTTGCAGGTATGCCGCATTTCGAGTGCGGTGCGTTCAACCACTCTGCCACCTCTCCGGGAGATATGATGCGAGCGAGCGCGACTGGCGATAGCATCGGCGCCATGGCGTGACAAGAGTGGCGTCGTGTAACCCGCCGACCAGACCTTCTGATGACGACCCCTGCCCTGTTCCCCTGTGCCGGTCGAATGATCCGGGATCATGCAGTCCTCTGTCCATGAAGGGATTTTAAGCGCGCTGCTGGCGGAAGTAAGACCACAATGATTTGGAGACCGTCAGTGACGTCATATGCGCGCCGGCAGGGCGGCGCTCAAGGATGATCTTGCGATCGTGATGCTCTTCGATGCCGGTGCGATGCCCGACGCTGATCACCGTGCTGCTCTTCAATTCCTCATGCAGGAGGTTGAGCATGGATTGCTGGCTATCCTCGTCCAGCGCCGATGTCGCCTCATCCATGATGATGATGTCGGGCTGGCGCAGAACCAGCCGGCAGAAGGCGACGCGTTGGCGCTCCCCGCCCGACAGCACATGGTCCCAGCGCTCTTCATCATCAAGACGCTTGGCAAGATAGCTTAACCCGCAGCGCACCATGGTCCGCACCACGGTCTCATGAGCGATCTTGCTGCCCGCATCGGGATAGAGAAGGGCATTGCGCAAGGTACCCAGCGGGATATAGGGACGTTGCGGCACGAAGGCGATCTCGACGTCCCGCGGCACGCGTATTTCGCCCAAACCCCATGGCCACAGGCCGGCAAGGGCGCGGATGAGCGTGCTTTTGCCAACGCCGCTCTCGCCCATCACCATCACGCGCTCGCCCTGTTTGATGACGACGGAGGCGTCATTGATGACGACGCGACCGGCACTTTCGGCAATCGACAGATTGTCGATATGGATACTGCCATCCTCACTGATACCGAGCCTGATATTGGCGTCACCTTCCATGATGGTGCCGATGTCAAGCTGGTCGAGCAGGATGACAAGCTCGTTGACCCGTCTGACGGAAGCGTACCATTCGGCAAGCTTGACGACGTTGTCGACGAACCAGATCAGCGATCCCTGCACGGCGGCAAACGCCGAGGCGACCTGCATGACAGCGCCCAGCGTCATTTCGCCAGAAACGTATTTGGGTAACGTCAGAACCAGCGGAATGACCGGAAACAACACCGCATTGGTGTTTTGCAGAATGGAGATGAAACCCTGCTGACGGATAACCCCGTACCACGCCCTCACAACCCGCCCGTAATTGGCCAGGACCGAGTTCAGCTCATCCTTGTCACCCTTGATCAGGGCGATGCTTTCGGCGTTTTCCCGCAACCGGGTTAATTCGGCACGGAACTCGGATTCAGCTGCATTCTTATCGGCAACGTGGCGCACCAGAGGCATGCCGGCGAGATAGGCGATCGTCGACGTCAGGGCAGCGTAGATGACCGCAGCAACCGCCATGTACGCAGGAATATCAATGACCACTTGACCAAGCGTGAGACGGAATGAACCGGCGACACTCCACAGGATCGTCGAAAAGGTGATCGCGGTGACCGTCGCCGAGACCAGGCCGATGACAAACTCCGCCAACGGCTCGATGGCGAGCTTTGTGTCTTCAGCAATCCGGTATTCAGGCGCCTGATGTTCGGGAGCAATGAGACCCAGACGATAATAACGCTGGTCGGCGATCCACCACCCCGCCAGACGTTGCGTCACCCAGGCCCGCCAGGAAACGTGAAACATCATTTTCGATACCAGCAGGCCGCCGGAGGCGACGACCGTTGCAACGACAATCATCGGCAGCTGAAACAGGGCACCGACAAGGACAGACATGTCCTTTTGCTGAAGACCATCGAAGAATGCGCGATACCAGTAATTGAAAAAGACCTGCGTGCCGACCTGGGCGCCAACGAAGGCAAGGACAACCGCTGTCGTTATCCAGGCGATCCTGCTTCCCGGGCTGCTCCAAAATCCGATAACCAGTTTTCGGAATATCGCGATCTGCTCGCTGTGCTGCGGCGGGGCGGCGGGAGAAGCAACATGATTCATTCGTCACCCAGGTTATTTGGTCAACCTTTTCATAACCCGTGACATAACATGTGGTTCCGGGACACAAAATCAGGCGCCAACGAAGAACGGATCACGACATGGTCATGCACAGCGACAATCACCGGCCTTTTCTCGAATTGCGCGTGCTCTATTTCGAGGATTTAGAGCTTGGTATGTCGGCATCCTTCGAAAAGACCGTGTCGTCCTCCGACGTTGTCGGCTTTGCTGAAATCACAGGTGATCGCAACCCCATCCACCTGTCGGAACATTTTGCCGCACGCACGCCTTTCGGCACAAGGGTCGCCCATGGGCTTTATACCGCAAGCCTCATCTCGGCGGTGCTGGGAACGCGGCTGCCAGGGCCGGGCGCGGTCTATATCAGCCAGAGCCTGCATTTCCTGGCGCCCGTCAGGCTCGGCGATACGGTCAAGGTCGACGTATCGGTCATCGAGCTGATGGCCGAGCGGCGCCGCGCCCGCTTGCATTGCGTGTGCAGCGTTGAGGGCACGCCTGTGCTGGAGGGTGAAGCGCTGGTCAAGGTGCCGGCCCGCACCGAAACAAGGACGGGGTGATGGCCCGCGAATGCCGCCGGCGCCGGCCTCGCTCGCCCGTCAGCGATCAGCGGGTAACGATAAGCCGCGCCTTCATCGTCGGATGAAACACGCAAATGTAATCGAAAACACCAAGCTGCGTTGGCGTCTGACGGCTGGATTGGCCGTAAGCGATTTCGCTTGTATCCCAATCTCCCTCGGCCGACGTCGCGGTATGGGGGGCAAAATCACGATTGGTCCAGACAATCGCATCACCCAGGCGGATGGTGAGTTCCGCCGGCATGAAAGCAAATTCGCGAATATCAACGTTATGAAGACGCGCTTGCGGCTCGTTTGCTGTCAACCGCCCACCTGGTGGCAGGGCAATGAGCCCTGCCACCAGCATGAGGGCTAGCAGGATCGGCGAGAGGCAGCGGCCTTTCCTGAGCGCCGGCATGATTATTTGGCCGCAGTGACCATATGGCCGGCATGGTTTTCATGGGCCTTGAAGGTGACGAGCGCCTGCGACAGGAAGGCTTTCAATTCGCCGTTCTTCACCGTCGGGATCCAGGTTTCGCCAACGATCTTGTTGACCGTCTGGTGATAGGCAAGCTCATTGGCCGCATAGGCACGGTCAAAAGCTGCGCCATCGAGCGCGCTCAGCTCTTTTTTCTTGGCTTCAAAACCCTTCAGCAACGCCTTGCTGAAATCGTTGTCCTTCGCCTGCACGCCAAGCTTTTTCAACAGGGCTGCCGCCCCTTCATTGACCGCCGTGTGGTCACGGATCATCAGTTCGGCGAACTTCTTGATCTCGGGATTTTTGGTCTTCGACAGGGCCAGCTTGGCATATTCGATATCAATCACGTCGGCCGTATAGGCGGCATGCGCCACTTCAAGATCATCAAGGCCGGCCTGGGCAAAGGCAGGGAGGGTCAAGGCAAACACAGCAAATCCAGCTAACAACGTCGTTTTGATCGGGGTCATCGATTATTCCTTCATGCGGCTTTTGTTGTGCAACGATGCAAGCGCGCCAAACCTGCCGTTGTCTCCCGGGGGGTGCGATGAGCTGGCACAGGATGGAGTGCGACGGGAACCGCAAGCCTCCTGATGCAAGCCACCAAGGGCAAAACCGCCCTCCAGTCCAGCATGAGGACAAGCAAGTGTTTGGATCAACATAATACCAGAAACATAAGTTTCTTAGCATTCCATTTGGGACGATCTGCAACTATTTGTCGATATCATGACATGATTGTGGCGGTCACGGCGCTGCACCCCGCGCCAAACAGCAACGACAGCCCTGCCGCAGCGTCAGCATGGTCCTGTCGCGTCGCTGAGCCGCAACCTGATTTCCTGAATGACATCTTGATGCGCACGCCACCCGGCCAGGGACAGGCTTGAAAGGCAAATGGCGCTCCCAAGGGGGTTCGAACCCCTGTTTTCGCCGTGAGAGGGCGACGTCCTGGGCCACTAGACGATGGGAGCCCTGCGCAGGTTGGTTGTCATAGCCAACCACACGGCCAGCCACAAGCGCAAAGCTCATGGCTGCACCGAATGGTGAATGACGATGCAAGAGAGGAGTGAGCGGCAATCCGGGTGATGACCGGCCTGCCACTGATCGACGATATCAGGGCGTCGCTGCTTTCTTGAGCTTGGCGAGCGCGCGCACCACCACACGCATGCTGGCCGGCTTTGCTGCCGCTTTCATCATTTCGCCGGTGGCGGGATTGCGGATGAGCGTTCCGGCCTTGCGCGCGGGCACCTTGCGCAGCGTCACTTTCACCAGACCCGGCAGGACCAGTTGCCCGACCCCACGAGGATGCACCGAACCAAGGAATGCTTTCTCCAACGTCGCGTAGGCACCGCTCGCTGCTTTGCGGGAAAGCTCGTTCTCGCTCGCGATGAGATTGATCAGTGCCGACTTGGTCAACGCCTCTTTGATCGGCTTGACGGGCGCCGCTTCCGGCTTTGTTACTTTTTTTGCGACTGCACGTTTCACTGCTTTTGCCATCTTAATCCCTGCCACTCAAGAAATTGCCAAAATTGATTGACCGTCATCAAAAGTTCTCAACGCCAAAAAAGGCATGCCTGATTCGTAGGATTCAGCAATGACAATCTGCTCATTTTGCCGCAGACGGGTCAGGTTTCTGTATAAAACATGCTTCGCGGGCCTATAATGACAGGTCTTTGCCGGGCGCAGACATATATGGTGAGCGCCCCTTGTCCTGACGTTGACCAGCGACGTCGTTTCTAAAACGCTATAGGGACACATCCCATGCAGGCTGGAGTCTGGGCAGAAAATTGACGAGCGATCTCAAGGAAATCGATGTCTCTGATGACGAGCACGGTCAAAGGCTGGACCGCTTGTTGGCATCCCGCCTGGCGCAGATAAGCCGCACCCGGCTCAAGGATCTGATCCTCGCCGGCGCCGTGCGAGACGGCGATGCGGTTCTCGTCAAGCCCAACCACCGCGTCAGCGCCGGCGACGTGGTAACGCTCGACCTGCCACCGCCTGAGGCGGCGATACCAGGCGCCGAAGCCATTCCACTCAATATCGTCTTCGAGGACGCGCATCTCATTGTCATCGACAAGCCGGCCGGCCTCGTCGTCCACCCCGCGCCCGGCCACTGGCAGGGAACGCTGGTCAACGCCCTCCTCCATCACTGTGCTGACAGCCTGTCGGGCATTGGCGGGGTCAAACGCCCGGGGATCGTTCACCGTCTCGACAAAGACACCTCCGGCTTGATCGTGGCGGCGAAAAGCAACGCTGCCCATCAAGGGCTTGCCGCGCAGTTTGCCGACCATGGACGCAGCGGCCCGCTGCATCGCCTTTACCTTGCTCTGTGCTGGGGCGTGCCGGAGCGCCCGCGCTTCACCGTTGCGGGAGCCATCGGGCGTGATCCCCGAAACCGTCTGAAGATGGCCATCGTTCCTGAGCATCTCGGCCGCGAGGCGATCACCCATGTGGAGCGGCGCGCCGTCTATATGATGGCCGGCAAGCCTGGCACCAGCCTCAACGCCTGCCGGCTTGAAACCGGACGCACTCACCAGATCCGCGTCCATCTGACGCATGCGGGATTGCCGCTCCTGGGCGATGACGTATACGGAACCGGCTTTCGCACCAAGGCAGCCAAACTCCCGCCATCGGCCCGCATGGCGCTGGAAAAACTCGGCCGTCAGGCCCTTCACGCTGCAGAATTGGGGTTCGAACATCCGGTGACAGGCGAAATTCATCGCTTTTCCTCACCGTTTCCGGCCGATCTGGCAGTGCTGAGGGATGCACTCGACGAAAGTTGACATTGCCTCTTTTTCGACACCGACTTCGGCATTATATGACGGGCACGGCAGGCTTCGGCTGCCGCATGGCTCGCCATTCCGGGAGCCTGATGGAAGGAACTGACCATGGCGTCCGCCGCTCTCCCTATCATGGCATCCGACGGGGGACTTGCGCGCTATCTCAACGAGATCAAGCGCTTTCCCATGCTGGAGCCGCAGCAGGAATATATGCTCGCCAAGCGCTGGAAGGAGCATGGCGACCGCGATGCGGCCCACAAGCTCGTCACCTCGCATTTGCGCCTCGTCGCCAAGATCGCCATGGGCTATCGCGGCTACGGCCTGCCGATCAACGAAGTCGTGTCTGAAGGTAATATCGGCCTGATGCAGGCTGTGAAGCGATTTGAGCCGGAAAAGGGCTTTCGCCTCGCCACCTACGCCATGTGGTGGATCCGCGCCGCCATCCAGGAATATGTTCTGCGCTCGTGGTCGCTGGTGAAGATGGGCACGACAGCCAATCAGAAGAAGCTCTTTTTCAACCTGCGCAAGGCCAAAAGCAAGATTTCCGCCCTCAATGATGGTGATTTGCGCCCCGATCAGGTGGCGTTGATCGCCAAACGACTCGGCGTGCACGAATCCGAGGTCGTCGACATGAACCGGCGTCTGTCAGGCGACGCCTCGCTCAACACGCCGATGCGCGAGGATGGCGATTCACAATGGCAGGATTGGCTGGTTGACGAAGGCCAGGACATCGAGGCCCGCCTTGCCGATGGCGAGGAACTCGACAACCGCAAGAAAGTCCTGCGCGAGGCATTGGCAGTGCTTAACGAGCGGGAGCGCACCATTTTCGAGCGCCGTCGTCTGGTCGACGAGCCGGTAACCCTTGAGGATCTGGCCGCTGAATTTGGCGTCTCGCGGGAGCGCGTTCGCCAGATCGAGGTACGGGCTTTCGAGAAGGTTCAGGCGTTCGTCACCAAAGGTATCCACACCATCGAGATGCCCCGCCAGCTGAGCCAGGCTCTCCCGTCCGCCTGACCTAGCCGCCCCATTGCGTGAAGATCTCCTGGAAGATCTTGTCGCCCTGCTCGCCCTTGCTCACCGCCAGGACGGCACGCCGCCCGTTGCGGTAAAGGAAGGTGACGTCAATCCAGGGGCGGTCGCGCAACAATGCGATGTTGTTCTCGCGATTGGGGCCAAGCGCTGACAGTCCGATGAGGAAATAACCGGACGTGATACGCGCCAGCGCGCCGCGAAGCGGCAATCCGTTGGATTGTTCGGCTGCTTTCATGAAGACCTGCTCAAGGCTCTCAACCCCGCCATAGGCGAAATTGGGCGGCACATCAAACAGCAGCTCGACTGTATGGCTTGCCGGCAGCGCCTGGTCGAGATTGCGCCTGATCGTCAGCAGCAGTTTCAGACCGCGCTCGGGTATTTCGGCAAGGCCGCGAATAACGCGCTCGGGCCCCTGCGCGCCATTGTCGCTGTCCACGCGCCAGGTAACGCTTCCCTTGAATGTATCAACGCCGCCGGTACTCTGCGAATTCTCGTCATAAAGCACAGCGGTCTGGATGCTGATCTGGCCGCTTGGCGCTGCATCAGGCGTTGCCGGCGTGCTCGAACCATTTGGCTGACCGATGCGGTCATTGCTCTTGGCCGGGACATTCGGGGCCGGCTGCGGCACATCGACCTTGCCAGCGCCACTGCCTTGCGTACGCAAAGCCAGAATGACACCGCCGGCCCCCGCCACAGCCAGCGCCAGCACGATCAATCCCAGCATCATGAGCCGGCGCCACAGGGGCGTTCCAGATGATACGCCGCGCAGATGCGGCGGACGACGCGGGATCAGCGGATCGCCCTCATCATCCGCCTCCATCCGGCTGTCGAAGACGGGGGCGGTGCGACCGCCAGGCTGATCGCGATCGGCTGGGGGTTTATCGCTCGCGCCTGGCAAGGGCGCAGGGCGGCGCGGCGCGGTCGTGATATCGGCAGGTAATGCACGGCTCGCCGCGACGAACTCATCGGTCGCGGATTTTTCCATCGCCGGCTCGCCAGCCTTCGGCGGCATTGGGGAGGCACGAAGCTCGGGCGAAAAGGGCGGAACCGGCGCGCGTGCCGGGGCTATCGGTTCAGGCATCGGCGTCGGCGGGGCCATCTCGGGCGGTGCCATCGCGTTGTCGGCAACGGCTGCGGATGGGCGCGGCACGGATGACGGCGCGGCTGCGCCACCAACGCCCTGACTGGGGCGACGAAGCGCTGCTGCACGGGAAGCCGCCGCCAGCGTCGAGGCTTCCGACTCGATTTTACGAATCGATTCCTCAAGCGCCAGGCGCTGGCGCGTCACATCGCTTTCCGACAAAGGCGGATCGAGCGCCCGCAGCTGATTAAGCAAAGCCTGCCGCGCCCGCTCATAGACAGCGCGCCGCTCATCATAGGTCTTCTTGCCGGCAACAGCCCGGCTCAACACATCGGTAAAATCAACCATGACCCTTTAAGCCACATTCCCGCATCATCGTCCATGCAAAGTAGACAAGCCCGACCCGCACCCCGAAATCATGACAACAACCAGACGAAAAGCCGAAAAAATGACAAGTATCGTTCTTTGTCGACAAAACTCAGGCCATTATTGTGATCTTGCTGACAATTCACCGGCCAAGAAAGGGGTCCTGGACGAGGATCGTATCCTCGCGCTCGGGGCTCGTTGACAACAGAGCCACCGGGCAGTCAACCAGTTCCTCGATCCGCTTCACGTATTTGATGGCCTGAGCCGGCAGTCTGGCCCATGACCGCGCCCCTTCGCTTCTGTCACGCCAGCCCGCGATCGTCTCGTAAATCGGTTTGGCACGCGCCTGCGCACTCTGCGAGGCGGGCAGATAGTCAAAGCGCTTCCCGTCGATATCATAGGCGATGCAAAGCTTGATCTCATCGAACGTGTCGAGAATATCGAGCTTGGTCAGCGCCAGCCCGGTGATGCCGCCGGTGCGCACCGCCTGGCGGACCATGACCGCATCAAACCAGCCGCAGCGGCGCTTGCGCCCTGTCACGGTACCAAATTCCCGCCCGCGCTGGCCCATCTCCTCGCCCAACTGATCGAAGAGCTCGGTGGGGAACGGACCTTCCCCGACCCTCGTCGTATAGGCCTTGGTAATACCCAGCACATAGTCAAGACCCGACGGCCCCATGCCGGAGCCCGACGCGGCATTGGCAGCCATCGTCGTCGATGATGTCACATAAGGGTAGGTGCCATGGTCGATATCCAGCATCGTCCCCTGCGCGCCTTCAAACAGAATGCGTTTTCCCGCCCGCCGCGCTTCCTCCAGCAGGCGCCACACCACATCCATGAACGGCAACACGTCAGGCGCAATATCAAGCAGCTCCTTCTTGATGCTGTCGCGAGTGATCTGCGCCTCACCAAGGCCGCGCCGCAACGCGTTATGATGGGTAAGCAGACGATCAATCTTGTCATCAAGATGCTGCGGATCAGCGAGATCTGCCAGTCTGATGGCGCGCCGGCCGATCTTGTCTTCGTAAGCAGGACCGATACCGCGTCCGGTTGTGCCTATGCGCTGGCGGACATTGGCCCCCTCACGGGCCTTGTCGAGATCGCGATGCAGCGACAAAATGAGCGGCGTGTTTTCGGCGATCCGCAGGCGCTCCGCCGATACGCTGACGCCCTGTGCCTGCAATCGCTTGATTTCGGCAATCAGCGCATAGGGGTCAAGCACCACGCCATTGCCGATGATGGCAAGCTTGCCCGGCCGCACGACGCCAGAGGGCAGGAGCGATAATTTATAGGACTGACCATCGATGACCAGCGTATGGCCGGCATTATGCCCGCCCTGAAAGCGCACCACGATATCAGCGCGCTCGCACAGCCAGTCGACGATCTTGCCCTTGCCTTCATCGCCCCATTGAGCGCCAACAACAACCACATTGCCCATGGTATCTGTAACGCTCCTTGTGAGCTTCTTGACGCCTTCCGGCAGCGTGTCCGGAGGGCGTCGTATCGAGCCTAGCGAGGAGAATATGTCAAGGCTTTAGCATCTGGCACCTGCCCACAAGCACCTCCCACGCAAGAAACGGGTGGCGGCAAAGCCCAAGCCCGCTTAGGGCAGTGAACGACGCAACAATCGTCCATCAGCCGCTGACATGGCATCGAAGTCGGGGATGAACCCTCATGTCCACGCAACGCATGACCGGTGGTGACTGGCTGACACTCGTTATCCTGTCGTTTTTATGGGGCGCCACCTTCCTCTTCGCCAAACTGGCCCTGGATGGTATTCCGCCACTGACATTGGTGGCCCAGCGTGTCGTGATCGCGGCCCTTGTCCTGCTTGGCGTTCTGGCTCTCCGCAAAGAAAGCCTTAAACCCCATCTGCCGCGCTGGCGTGATTTTCTATTGCTCGGGCTTCTGAATAATGTCGTGCCGTTTTCCTTGCTCTTTCTGGGTCAACGCCATTTGACCGCCGGGCTGGCAGCAATCCTGAATGCCACAACCCCGATCTTCACCGTCCTTGTGCTGCATCTTCTGTCGCGCGACGAGCGGTTGACCGTGTTGAAAATTGTCGGCGTCGCGCTGGGCTTTGCCGGTGTAGTCGTCCTTGTCGGGCCGGAAGCGCTGGACGGCCTCAGCCATCACCTCGTTGCCGAACTCCTCTGCCTTGGTGCCACCCTGTCCTATGCCTTCGCCCTGCTGGTTGGCCGGCGTTTTCGCGATACACCGCCGCTGGTCACCGCAACCGGCCAGCTTGCAGCCTCAAGCCTTGTCATGCTGCCGGCGGCACTTGCCATCGACCAGCCATGGTCCCTCGCAGCGCCCTCGCTGCCGGCTCTTGCCTCAGCGCTGGCGATGGCAATTTTTTCGACCGCGCTTGCCTATATTCTCTATTTCCGGGTGCTGGCACGGGCCGGCGCCACCAACGCCGCCCTCGTGACGTTCCTCATACCCGCATCAGCCATCGGCCTCGGCGCCAGCATGTTGGGCGAAGCGCTGTTGCCCGCTCACATTCTAGGCCTTGGCCTCATTCTTGCCGGTCTGGCAACCATTGACGGCCGGCTGATCCGCAGGATCGCACCCGCCTCCTCGCGGCAGACATGAGCGAAAAGCAGTGGCCAAGGCACTGGCGAGAGCCTAAAGCGGAGAGATGATCGCGCTTGCTCGACGTGCCAATGGCTGGATGTCATCCCGCCCCTATCTGTTGTTGACGCTCACTTGCCTGATGTGGGGCGGCAATGCCGTGTCGAGCCGGCTGGCGGTTGGCGAGATTTCGCCCTTCATGCTGACCAGCTTGCGCTGGGTGCTGGTGTGCAGCCTGATGCCCCTCTTCGTTGGCCGCGACCTTGTGCGCCATCGTGCTGTTCTGTTGCAGCACTGGAAACTCATCGCACTTATGGGCTGCATCGGTTTCACCGCCTTCAACACGCTGATGTATGTGGCAGCCCACCAGACGACAGCCATCAACATCGGCATCGTCCAGGGGTCGATCCCGATCATGGTGATCCTCGGTGCGCTGCTGATTTACGGAACCCGCGCCAGCGCCATTCAATGGGTCGGCGTTGCGGTGACGATTGCCGGCGTCATCTTTGTTGCCGCACGCGGCGATGTGAATGCGCTCGCCACGCTGTCGTTCAACAATGGCGATATCCTCATGGTCATCGGCTGCATTTTCTACTCAGGCTATACAGTGTTGCTGCGCGAGCGCCCAACCGGCGTCCCGGCACTGGTGTTCTTTACCGCCGTTGCCTTTTGCGCCTGCCTGATGTCGTTCCCGTTTGTTGCCTGGGAAGTGGCCACCGGCGCCGCTGCCATGCCAACGTGGAAGGGTTTCCTTATTGTCGGATTCGTGGCGTTCTTTCCTTCGTTGCTGGCGCAATTGTCCTTCATGCGCGGCGTTGAGCTGATCGGGGCTGCGCGTGCCGGCGTCTTTGTCAACCTCGTACCGATTTTCGCACCATTGCTGGCGGTCATCATCCTCTCCGAACCCTTCCGCTGGTACCACGCGGCCGGGCTCGTTCTGGTGCTGGGCGGCATCGCGCTGGCCGAGGCCGGCAAGCGTCACGCCTGAGCCAACCCTGGCCTTGGTCAGAAGCTCAGACGCCTTGCCCGCTTGACCTGCGGTATCGTTTCGATCTCGCGCAGCAGGCTGTCACTCACCGGCTCATCCACCGCCACCAGGCAGATGGCATCCCCGCCCGGCTTGTCGCGACCCAGATTGAAGGTGGCAACGTTGACGCCAGCCTTGCCAAGCACCATGCCGAAACTGCCGATGAAGCCCGCCTTGTCGGCATTGCGAACAAACACCATGTGCGGCGCAAACTCAGCATCCATGTTGATTGAACGGATATCGACCATGCGCGGCTTGCCATCGTTGAACACGGTGCCGGCGGCGTGACGCGCCATGTCCTGCGCATCAACGACGATACGCACCACGCTGTCGAAATTACCGTGTTCGGAACTCTCGCGCTTCACTTCTTCGATCGTGATGCCCTTGTCTTTGGAGACAAGCGTGGCATTGACCATGTTGATATCCGGCAGGAACGGGCGCATGACGCCGGTGATCGCGGCAGCCGTCAAGGGCCTGACATTGAGCTTGGCGACCTCGCCCTCATATTCAACGCGGATGGCGCGCACCGGCGCTTCGGTGAGCTGACCGAGGAACGATCCAAGCTTCTCGGCAAGCGCAATGAAGGGGCGCAGACGCGGCGCCTCTTCCGCCGAGATTGACGGGAAATTGACGGCGTTGGTGATGGCGCCCTTCAGCAGATAATCCGCCATCTGTTCGGCAACCTGAAGCGCCACATTCTCCTGCGCTTCCGTCGTGGCAGCCCCCAGATGCGGCGTGCACACGACATTTTCCAGCGCAAAGAGCGGGCTGGCTTCGGCCGGCTCGACCTCGAAAACGTCGAGCGCGGCACCCGCCACATGACCCGATTTCAAGGCCTCCGCCAGCGCTTTCTCGTCAATCAACCCGCCGCGCGCGCAGTTGACGATCCGTACGCCCTTCTTGGTTTTGGCGAGCGCTTCCGCGCTCAGGATGTTGCGCGTTGTCTCCGTCATCGGCGTGTGCAGCGAGATGATGTCCGCCCGCTTCAGCAGATCGTCGAGTTCGACCTTCTCGACGCCGATCTCGACGGCGCGCTCCGGCGTCAGGAAGGGATCGAAGGCGATCACCCGCATCTTGAGGCCAATCGCCCGGTCAGCGACGATGGAGCCGATATTGCCGCAGCCGATGATGCCAAGCGTCTTGGCGAACATTTCGATACCGAGAAAACGGTTCTTCTCCCATTTTCCGGCCTTGGTCGAAATGTCGGCCTGCGGCAATTGGCGGGCGAGCGCGAACATCATGGCAATGGCGTGCTCGGCCGTGGTGATCGAATTGCCAAACGGCGTATTCATCACAATGATGCCCTGAGCGGTTGCCGCCTGCACATCGACATTGTCAACGCCGATGCCGGCGCGACCGATGACCTTCAGGTTTCTGGCATTCTGCAACAGCTTCGCCGTCACCTTGGTGGCCGAGCGGATGGCAAGCCCATCATAATTGCTGATGATGGCGGCAAGTTCTTCCTTGTCGATGCCCGGACGGAAATCGACGTCAAGGCCGCGCTCCTTGAAGATGGCAACGGCGGCAGGCGAAAGCTTGTCGGAAATCAGGACTTTGGCGGTCATGAGATAAATCCATGGCAGGTCGCGCCGAAGACGAACGGTCGCGATGATGAATGACGAGGAAGGCTGTGGACAGGCGGCGGAGCGTTACGCCGCCACTTTGCAGAACTCGGCCCTGGTGAGCGCAAACGCCCAGTCGAGCCAGGGCGTCAGCGCCTTGAGATCGCGCGATTGTACGGTTGCGCCGCACCAGATGCGCAAGCCCGGCGGCGCATCGCGGTAATGGCCGATGTCGAACGCAACGCCTTCTTTTTCAAGCCGCGCCACCATTGCCTTGGCAAACGCCGCCTGTCCCTCCGCACCCAGCGCCACCACCGCCTGATCGCTGATGGTGAGGCAGACGGACGTATTCGAGCGCGTCTTCTTGTCGACTGCCAGAAATTCAACCCATGGCGTCGCCGTCACCCAGCGATTGAGGACACGCAGATTGCCGTCAGCCCGCTTCATCAGCGCCGGCAGACCACCGATACCTTTCGCCCATTCGAGCGCGTCGATGTAATCCTCGACAGCCAGCATCGAGGGCGTGTTGATGGTCTCGCCCTGAAAAATCCCGGCGATCAATTTGCCCCCTGATGTGAGGCGAAAAATCTTGGGGAGCGGCCAGGACGGTTTGTAGGTTTCGAGGCGTTTGACCGCGCGCGGGCTGAGGATCAGCATGCCATGCGCCGCCTCGCCGCCCAGCACTTTCTGCCACGAATAGGTGACCACATCGAGCTTCGGCCAATCGAGCGCCTGTGCGAACGCCGCCGACGTTGCATCACAGATGACAACGCCTTGGCGATCAGCGGCAATAAAATCAGCGTTCGGCACCCGCACGCCTGACGTCGTCCCATTCCAGGTGAAGATGACGTCGCGCGCCACTCCGTCGACCTGCTTCAGCTTCGGCAGACGACCATAAGGTGCATCGATCACCCGGACATCGTCCAGCTTCAACTGTTTGAGCGCGTCATTGGCCCAGCCTTCGCCGAAGCTTTCCCAGGCAAGAATATCCACGCCGCGCTCGCCCAGCATCGACCACATCGCCATCTCGACAGCCCCGGTGTCGGAGGCGGGCACGATCCCGATCAGGTAATCGGCGGGGACCTGCAGCACCTCGCGCGTCAGATCAATTGCCAGCTTCAGCCGCGCCTTGCCCTCTTTCGAGCGGTGGCTGCGACCAAGAACGGAGGTGTTGAGCTTTTTGGGAGACCAGCCAGGGCGCTTGGCGCAAGGGCCGGAGGAGAAATGCGGCGATTTCGGCCGCAATACGGGCATCGCTATTGTCATCTTGACGCGTCCTTCCAGATCGCAGCCTCTCGTTGGGGAGAGGTGTCCCAACGCCGCGATTAAAGAAGTTGAGGCCTTTCGTCAATCCGGCCAACGACCGATGGCCGTCATGGCCGGGGAATCATGACGGCGTCAAAGCGTGCATATCGACACCAAACGAAAACGGCCCCCGAAGGGGCCGTTGAAGGAAGATCGCGAACGCGCGGGCTCAGTTGCGGGCGATGACCGGCCGCTCGACGCGGACCACCTGCTGCGGCGGATTGAAGAGCCACCGGGCACCAAGGCGGAAATCATGCGAAGTCAGATCCTGGGCCGTCAGCGTGGGGCGTGAGCAATCGCCCGGGCCCTGACAGATGATCTGGCCCGCTATCGGGCTGCCGAGACTGGAGTAGCGATAGCTTGCCTCGAGTTTCAGATGCTCGTTGACGTCGTAGGCGAGACCGGCATGGATCGCCCAGGCAAATTCGGTCGATTCCCGCGTCGCGGCGTAGCCATAACCGCCGCCAAACACGATGAAGCCGGCATCCTGGAAGCCCGAAAAGCGATGATGGGCAAAGCCGACACCGCCGCCGACGAAGGGCGTAAGGCCATAGAAATTGCCAAGATCAAGATAGCCATTGGCAAGCACCAATACTGTGCTCAGATTACCCTTGTAGGAGCTGATCGACTGGAAAGGGTCGTTTTTATCCGAGCGCACGAAGCTGAAGCCCTGATTGCCGCGATATTCGCCGGTGATATCGGCGCGCAGGAAATCATTGAACTGATAACCGACGCCCACACCGATGATCGGCGGGCTTTCGATCGATTTCTGGACCTGTTTGAGGGCCGGATCAGCCGGGCTCAAGGTGAAGTCCCGGAAATCGGCGACACCGGTTCCCACATCGCCGCGTATATACCAGCCGCTGGCAACTTCGATGGGAGCAGGAATGACATGAGGCACAGGCCGCGCATCAATGAGATCGGCCGCGCCCGCACTCGACGCTGCTAGGCCGAGACTCGCTGCAACCGCCAGGGCGATCGAAAGCTTATTCATGGTAAGTCTCCACTTGGCCGGATTAAATCCGCTTGAACAACGGCGCGATGTGCCGCTTGACGCCAATGTGGAGGAGATTGCTTAAAAAGCGCTTAACCTTAATTCTTAAGCTCAATAATCGATGAAACGGCCACAGGACGACGTGCGCCGGCGTCTTGCTGCAGCTCAAAAACGGCAGAGGTCAGGCGGCTTCACTTTCCTGAAGCGCCGAGCAGATGTCACCGACTACCTGCTCAACCAGCACCGGATCATCGCCTTCCGCCATGACGCGAATAACCGGTTCGGTGCCGGAAGGACGGATGATCAGGCGACCATTCTTGCCAAGCAGCGCCGTTCCCTTGCTGATGATCGCCTTGACCTTGCTGCGCTCAAGGGGAGCGGCATCGCTCACTTTGACGTTACGTAAAAGCTGGGGAACTTTCTCGAAGCAATGAGCGAGTTCCGACACCGGCTTCTGGCGGCGGATCACCACATCGAGAAGCTGCAGCGCCGAGACGAGCCCGTCACCTGTCGTCACGAAATCGGAAAGGATAATGTGACCGGACTGTTCGCCGCCAAGATTATAGCCGTGCTCGCGCATATGCTCGAGCACATAGCGATCACCGACCGGCGTGCGGGCCATATGCAGGCCGATCCCATCCAGGAAACGCTCCAGCCCGAGATTGGACATCACTGTCGCAACGATACCGGGGCGCGCCAGCCTGCCGTCGTCGTTCCACGACTGGGCAATCACCGCCATCAGCTGGTCGCCATCGACGATCTGCCCTTTTTCATCGACAATCAAGACACGGTCGGCATCGCCATCAAGAGCAATGCCGATATCCGCGCGCACTTCCCGCACCTTGCGGCACAGCAGGTCCGGCGCGGTTGAGCCGCACTCGCGATTGATGTTGAAGCCATCGGGTTCATCGCCGATGGCGATGACCTCGGCACCCAGCTCCCACAAGGCTTCCGGCGCCACCCGGTACCCCGCGCCATTGGCGCAATCAATGACCACCCTCAGCCCACCGAGATCAAGCGGCCGCAGCAGCGTGCGCTTGGCAAACTCGACATAGCGCGCCTGCACGCCCTCGACACGCTTGGCGCGACCCAGCCGTTCGGAATCAGCTAGATGCATGCCCAGATCGGCGTCGATATAGGCTTCGATCTGCCGTTCGTTGTCGTCCGACAGCTTGAAGCCATCCGGCCCGAAAAGCTTGATACCATTATCTTCATAAGGGTTATGGGAGGCAGAAATCATCACCCCGACATCAGCGCGCATGGAGCGGGTCAACATGGCGACAGCCGGTGTTGGCATCGGCCCGACCAGCAAAACGTCCATGCCAACCGAAAGGAAACCCGATGTCAGCGCGCTTTCGATGAGATAGCCCGAAAGCCGCGTATCCTTGCCGATCAGAACACGCGAGCGCTCGCCGGCCTTCTGGAATTGCAGCCCGGCCGCCATGCCAACCCGCATCGCCAGCTCGGCTGACAGCTTGCCCTTATTCGCCTTGCCACGAATGCCATCGGTACCAAAATATTTCCGCGCCATGTGAGAAAGCCCACGTTCCCATTGAATTGGCTGCCGCGCCAAACGACTAGCGCGGGCAGACGTGCCACGAGCCTCTACCAGATGCCAGCGCTCGGGTAAGCCGAAATTTGTCAGGTACGTTAACGCCTGCCGCCACGACTAGGCTTGCGGCTGCGGCTTCATGTCGGTATCCGGCTCGTCGCGCGGGCGCGTGGGCCGACCGGCGGAAGGCACCGCTGATCCACGCACCGGCGGCTCGTCGCCCGTATCGCGCACCGGCGGCTTGCCCTTGATGAGCTCGATGATCTCATCGCCCGTCAGTGTCTCGTATTCGAGCAGTCCGCTGGCAAGCGTTTCAAGATCGCCCCGGCGCTCGGTGAGGATACGCCGGGCTTCCACCAGTCCTTCATCAACCAGGCGGCGCACCTCGGCATCGATCGTCTCGGCCGTATCCTCGGAAATATTCTGTTGACGGCCAACCGACATGCCCAGGAACACTTCCTCCTGGTTTTCTCCATAGGCCACCGTGCCAAGCTTGTCGGAGAAACCCCAGCGCGTCACCATCATGCGGGCAAGCCGCGTCGCCTGCTCGATATCGGACTGGGCGCCGGAGGTCACACGTTCCTTGCCGAAGATCATCTCTTCCGCCACCCGACCGCCCATCATGATGGCAAGACGCGAGGTCATCTGGATGTAGCTCATCGACAGCTTGTCGCGCTCCGGCAGCTGCATCACCATGCCAAGGGCCCGACCACGCGGGATGATGGTTGCCTTGTGCACGGGGTCAGTTGCCGGGACTGACAGCGCAACGATGGCGTGCCCGCCTTCGTGATAGGCGGTCAGTTTCTTCTCTTCTTCCGTCATGACGAGCGAACGGCGCTCCGCCCCCATCATGATCTTGTCCTTGGCATCCTCGAACTCGTCCATGGTGACAAGGCGCTTGTTGCGACGCGCCGCCAGCAACGCACCTTCATTGACCAGGTTCATGAGGTCAGCACCGGAAAATCCCGGCGTACCGCGCGCCAAAGTCTTCAGATTGACGTCGGGCGCCAGCGGCACCTTGCGCACATGGACTTTGAGAATCTTCTCGCGCCCGATCACATCGGGATTGGGGACCACGATCTGCCGGTCAAAGCGCCCGGGCCGCAGCAGAGCGGGATCCAGCACATCCGGACGGTTGGTGGCGGCGATGATGATGATACCCTCATTGGGTTCAAACCCATCCATTTCGACCAGCAACTGGTTCAGCGTCTGCTCGCGCTCATCATTACCCCCACCAAGACCGGCGCCACGATGACGCCCCACTGCATCGATCTCGTCGATGAAGATGATGCAGGGCGCATTCTTTTTCGCCTGCTCGAACATGTCCCGGACGCGGCTGGCGCCAACGCCGACAAACATCTCGACGAAATCCGAGCCTGAAATGGTGAAGAACGGAACATTGGCTTCGCCGGCCACCGCTCGCGCCGTCAGCGTCTTGCCGGTGCCCGGAGGGCCTACCAGCAGCACGCCGCGAGGAATGCGACCGCCCAGACGCTGGAATTTCTGCGGATCGCGAAGGAATTCGACGATCTCCTGCAAATCTTCCTTCGCCTCATCGATGCCGGCAACGTCCTCGAATGTGATCCGCCCATGTGCCTCGGTCAGAAGCTTGGCACGCGACTTGCCAAAACCCATGGCCTTGCCACCGGTGCCCTGCATCTGGCGCATCAGATAGATCCACACCCCGACGAGAAGCAGCATCGGCAACGACGAAACGAGGAGTGAGCCGAAGATGTTGTCGGACGGCGGACGGGCTGAAACGCTTACACCCTTATCAGACAGCCTTTTGCCAAGCGTCGGATCAGGTGGTGTGAAGACGGAGAACCCGCGCCCATCGCTGAAATGGCCCTGTACTTCCTGGGTTCCAACGATTGTGACGTCGCGGATACGTCCCTGTTCGGCATCCGCAAGGAATTGCGAATAGGGAATTTCGCTGCTTCCCCCGCGCTGACCGGGGTTCTGGAACAATGAGAACAAGACAACGAGCAACAGCCCGATGATGACCCACATGGCAAGGTTGCGAAAATTCTGGTTCATCGAGCCTCCTGGCGCCTCCAGCGATCATGTCTCGCAGGCGCGGCGCATGTCCTCTTCTCATACATTGGTCTTAACATAGGATGCCTTGCCGCATTTTCCAATGGCGACATCACAACTTGCCTAACGGCGTTCCGATTTTTTTTCCACCGTGATCCGCAGATAGCGCCGACCGGCACTAATAATTGAAAAGCCGAGCGTTCTGCGCACTTTGACAGCCATCTCGTCGCAGAGCTGTTCGTCAAGCGCCGTCAACTGTCGCTCAGGCGGCGGTAAAGGCTCTCCTCCTGTCAGGCTGATGCGGGCGGCAAGATAGCGCAGCCGCACCTCTTGCGGCGCGGCGCGGTAGGCAATGCGCTCCAGCCGTCCCGCGCTGTCATGCAGACGCTCAAGCGCCCCTGCGTAATGTTTGATTGCCTCATCGGCCCGCCCCAGCTTGCGCGCAATCTCCGCCAGTCGTTCAGCGGTCAAGCCTTCGGCCGCCAGCAGCGGCATGAGGCGGCGCAGGCGCGGGCGCAGATAGTTTTCATCTTTATTCGTTGGATCATCCTGCCAGGCAATGCCGTGCCGGGAGAGATGGGCACGCAGGCGCTCGCGCCGCACTGCAAGCAGCGGGCGCGCAATCCTGAGCCCCTGGATTTCAACGCAGGCGCGCATCGCCGCCAGACCACGCAAGCCTGAGCCTCGCGCCAGACGCATGAGCACCGTTTCGGCCTGATCATCGAGCGTGTGTGCCGTCACCACCCGCGCAGCGCCGATCCGTGTACCCTCGCGCTGCAGCAGATCATAGCGCGCCTCACGGGCCGCCGCCGGCAAACCGTGGTCCGGCTTGTCGCCCTGCCATGCCAGGATACGATGAGGGACGCCAAGTGTGGTGCAGAAGCGGGCGACAGCCAGTGATTCCTGACGCGAGGCGGCGCGTAACCGGTGATCGACCGTTGCCGCCACCAATGCCGGGCCGGCTGTCAACGCCGCTCGCCAGCGCACCAGCAGATCGAGCAGCGCCATGCTGTCGCTGCCCCCCGATACGGCGATCAGAATACGTTCAAGATCACTGAAAGAAGCGAAAAGACGATCAAGCTCGTCCGCCGCAAACGGCGGGTAATCAGCAGCCTGCACTGCGCTGTTCGCTCTGCACCCGCTGTTTGACTGCTGGCGAGGCTCGTGGATATTTGCGCAGAACCTCGTTGAATGAGGCACAGGCCGGTTCTTTCTGGCCAAGCTGTTTCAGCGACATGCCAAGCCGCAACAGGCTTTCTGGCGCCTTCGCTCCGCTCGGATAATCATTATAGCTCTTCAGGAAGGACTCAGCCGAGGCCTTCCATTGTTGCCGCTGAAACTGGGCTTCGCCCAGCCAGTACAGGGCATCGCCATGCTGGCGATCGCCGGGATAGGTGGTGAGATAAGCCTGGAACGCCGTCTCGGCGCGATCATATTCACCGCGCAACACGAAACCATAGGCCTGATCATAGGCATCGCGGGGGTTGCCGGCCAAGGGCGGCAGGGGTTGCGCACCTGCAGCCTGCGCCGGAGCGCCGAGCGCTGCGGTCGACACGCCGTTGCGCCCGGCCCCTGCCAGATCAACCGGTTGGCCTGTGCGCGGGTCCGCCGGCAACTGGCCAAGGACCTGAGGCGGAGCACCGAGTTGCGGGGCTGCCCCCGCATTTCCCTGCGCAGGATAAGCCGGAACACCAGCCGGTCTCGGTCCGCCCAGTTGCGGGGTCAAGGCGAGTGGAGCGGCGGGCTCTACAGGTGCCGCATCACCACGCTGCTGCGTGCCGCCGCGTTGCGGTGGCGCCGGCTTGCGCGGGCCTCCCGCCGGTGGCTGCCCGCCTGCGTTCTGCGATTCCTGGAAACGGTATTCCGTGTCTTCCTGAAAGCGCTTCAGCTGTTCTTCCAGCCGTCTGATCTGGAACTGGAACTGTTCGATCTGGCCGGTGAGTTGACGTACCCGCCCTTCGAGTGCGTTGATCCGCACATTGGGGTCTTCCTGCTGTGGTTGCGTTCCCCAGCCGGTTCCGCCCCATTGCACCTTGACGAGTGGTGGCAATAAAGCGCTACCCGGCGCCGGGGCTGGCAGGCGACCAGCCCAAGCGCTGCCGGTGCCTGCTGATACCAGCAGGACCAGGGCAACAGATGTGAAACGCCTGAGCGCCATCGCCATGCCTACATTCCTCGCTGATCAATGGGCTGGCCCCAAGGGTCAACCAGTGTCGATCATACCCGTTGCACTGGTCGCCACTGCCGGAAACCATCATCCGGCAACAGGCGCGACCAGCAAGTTGGATCAGGAACCCGCATTGTTGAGCGCGGTGACCGCCCGACGGTTCTGATTCCAGCAGCTGTCGTCATTGCACACCGCCACAGGCCGTTCCTTGCCGTAGGAAATGGTGCGCATGCGGCTTGCCTCGATACCGCGCGAGATCAGATAATCGCGGACCGAGGCGGCACGGCGCGCCCCGAGGGCAATATTGTACTCGCGCGTGCCGCGTTCATCGGCATGGCCCTCAATCGTGAAGGTGTAGCGCGGATACTGACGCAGCCAGGTCGCCTGACGATCAAGCGTGGTGCGTCCTTCCGGCGTGACGTCCGTCGCATCGACGGTGAAGAAGACGCGGTCTCCGACGTTCACGACGAAATCCTGCGACGATCCCGGGGTCGCACGGCCAGCGGCCGCCTGATCCTGATTGGTGTTGGCGCAAGCCGCGAGCGTCAGCGCACCGGCCAAAGCCAGAGCAATGCGGAAACCGCGGTTCAGGGTGGTGGAAAGGCTCATTGCAAAAACTCCTCAGTCTCCGTGGCCGGAGAATATCTGTTTACCTAAACGCTCGCGGTTAATCGCTGGTCATCAACAATGCTTAACCAACCGTGACTTTTCGGTGGCAAGACTGTTGCGTTTTTGCAACATTTGGTAGCCTTGCCACAATTCCCCTACCCACTGACCGGCCTCTCTGGCCACAAATCAGGCCAGAAGCGGCCCCCAGGCTGGATCGGACGCAAAATTCGGCGACGGCACCATCTGCTCGAAGCGACCGGTGACGTCAATGGAATAGAGGCGCGGGCCCGGCCCCTTCTCCTTGAAAAAGAGAATGACCTGACCATTGGGGGCAAATGTCGGACCCTCGGCGTGGTAGTCGGTGGTGAGGATACGCTCCCCCTGCCCGTCCGGGCGCATGACGCCCAGCGCAAACTGGCCGGCCGCCTGCTTGGTGAAGGCAATGAGATCGCCGCGCGGGCTCCATACCGGGGTTGAATATCGACCCTGGCCAAAGGAAATACGCTGCGGCGTTCCACCGCCAGCCCCCATGACATAGAGTTGCTGCCCGCCGCCCCGATCACTCTCGAAAACGATACGCGACCCGTCAGGGGCAAAGGAGGCGCCGGTGTCGATTTGCGGCCCTGAGGTCAACCGCGACAGGTTGCGGCTGCCAAGATCCATCGTTGCGATGGAGGAATTGCCGTCCTGGTTGATGATGCTCATGACGACGCGCGCGCCATCGGGTGAAAAGCGCGGCGCAAACGAGATGCCGGGAAACGAGCCGAGATTTTGCCGCGCACCTGATTGCATATCAAGGAGGAAGACACGCGGCTCATCGCCGCCAAATTGCATATAGGCCAACTGGTTGTTCTGTGGCGAAAACCGCGGCGTGAGCACCAGCGACCCATCGGCTGTCAGATAGCGCAGATTGGCACCATCCTGATCCATGACGGCAATGCGCTTCGATCGTTTCTGCTTCGAGCCCGCTTCGTCGACGAAGGCGATACGGCTGTCAAAATAGCCGCCAAGCCCGGTGGTTGCGCTATAGATCGCGTCGGCCAGGATATGGGCAAGCCGGCGCCAGTTTTCCGCCGTCGTGGTGAATTGCTTGCCGTCGCGCTGCTCACCGGTGAGCACATCAAACAGGCGATATTGGGCAATCAGCCCCTGGCCGCCACGGGCGATGGTACCAACCGCCAGCATCTGTGCATTGATTGTCCGCCAGTTGGCGAAATTGGGCGCCGTATCAATCGACGTAATCTTGTCAAGATAGGCCTGTTGCGGCAGGACGTTGAAATAACCGCAGCGCTGCAAATTGGCGCTGATCACCCCGACGATCTGCTTGCCCAGCTGCGCGTCGCCGAGCAGGTCGGGGATGGCGATCGTGATCGGCTGGAAATCGCCCGGCTTGTTGATATCGACCTTCACCTGCGCGCGTGCCGGCAGAGTCATCAGCACCGGCAACGACGCCACCGCGACGCCGGCGCGCATCAATGCCTCGCGGCGTGTCAGTCCGTTCAGAAAATTCATCGTCTCAAACCTCGATAGTAAATTGTCTCGTGCAAGTCGGATGTACCATGTGGATGTCACAGCAGTTGCGACGGGTCGAACGCAAATTCAATTTCGCGCCAGCCATTGGGCGCGTCATACATGTCAGCGGGCAGTTTGAGGCCGCCATTCTGTGCAGCGCAGCGCAAAATTGCGCGTACTGCCGAATCGGAAATCAGACGGAAGCTCGGATCGCCTGACGTGTTGAGGATCGCCGGGCGGCCATTGAGCGAGCCATCGCGGTTCATCTTGAGTTCGATCTTGACGACGAGCGGACGCTCGCCAGCACTGGGTGGCGGCGACCAGCAGGGCTGAATCTGATCACGGATCATGCCGACAAGCTGGGCATACTGGCTCTGGTTGAGCTTGCGGCCCGTCCCTTGCGGATTGCCAAGCGAGGCCTCGCGCTGAGCATTGTCCTGAACGCCCGCCTGGCGCACCGTGCCTTGCTGGTTGTTGATGATGTCGCGCTTGACCTGGGCCTTGCGCTGCTCTTCCTTGCGCTTGGCTTCCTCGATCTTTTTTTGCTCTTCCTTCTTGCGCGCCTCTTCTTTTTTCTTGTCTTCTTCTTTTTTGCGCACTTCCTCGAGTTTTCTTAAAAGCGCATCCGGATCGAGCGGCTCGGTCACCGGTTTCGGCTCCGGTTTAACTTCCGCCTTGCGCTCAGGAGGAGCTGGCGGGGGCGGGGTGGGCGCGCTTGAGGCCTCGACCGGCTTGCGCTCTTCCGGCGTGGGCGTGGGATCAGGCGCCGGCGAGGGCTTGGCAACCGCGCGGCGTTGCTGGACGGGCGCCTTCTTGGCATCCTTCTCACCGATTGCCTGCGGCTCTTCGGAAATATCGACCAGATCAAGCGGGATCGATTCGATGCTTGGCGCCTCAAGATTGGGGCGCGGTGCGGGCAACGTCACCATGGCAAGCGCGATCACTCCGAAATGGAGGATGGCGGAAATCCATACTGGGCGTTGCACCTTGAACAAGCCTCACCCCCGGCGCTGCGGAGTTCCCGGGATCGCACCTGCCGGACCAGCAGGGGTGGATGTCCCGCCGCCCGCCTCGTCCTGTTCGGTCACCAGGCCGATCTTCTTGTAACCCGCACTCGAAATGCGACCCATGACGCGCATCATCAGCCCGTAATTGGTCGTCTTGTCGCCGCGAATGAACACCCTCTCATCCGTCCCGCCCTTGGCGATCGCCGATAGTTTGGTGACCAGATCATCAAGCGAGACGGCCTGTTCCTGAATAAAGATTTCGCCATTGACGTTGACCGACACGGTGATCGGCTGCGTTTCCTCCTGCAGCGGCTTGGCTGAGGATTTGGGCAATTCGATGGGAACACCGACAGTCAGCAGCGGCGCTGCCACCATGAAGATGATGAGGAGCACCAGCACCACGTCGATAAACGGCGTCATGTTGAGTTCGGTGATCGGCGATGACCGGCGCCGCGAATTTCGTCGTGATCGCCCGCCGCCTTTGCCGCCTTGAAGCGCTCCCGCCATGGCCTTATCCTCCGCTTACGCTACCAGGCGCTCGTCGATCTGTCGGGAAATGATGGCGGAGAATTCATCGGCGAACGCTTCCATACGTGCCACATGCCGTCCGGCGACCGCCTGGAGATTATTATAGGCGATCACCGCCGGTATCGCGGCCACCAGACCGATCGCCGTGGCAAACAGCGCTTCGGCGATTCCCGGTGCCACGACGGCAAGATTGGTGTTCTTGGACACCGCAATCGCCTGGAACGAGGTCATGATGCCCCATACCGTGCCGAAGAGACCGATGAAGGGCGACGACGAGCCGACGGTTGCCAGAAACAGCAGGCGCGATTCGAGACGCTCTGCCTCGCGCCCGATGGTCACATCCATCACCTTGTCGATACGGTCTTTGAGGCCGGTAATTCCGCGCCCGCCCGCTTCCTGCGTGCGTTTCCATTCGCGCATGGCGGCAACGAACACGGCAGCCAGGCCGACATTGTTCTCATTGGCCAGCGAGCGGAACAACTCTTCAAGGCTGCGACCGGCCCAGAACTTGTCCTCGAAATCGTCCATGTCGCGGCGCAGCCGGCGGTAGGTGACGATCTTTTCGAAAATGATCGCCCACGTCATGATCGACGCGCCGAAAAGCCCCGTCATCACCAGCTTGACGACGATATGCGCCTGCACGAACAGCCCGACGAACGAGAAATCGCTCACATTGGAAAGGGCAGCAACCTCAACGGGCGTAGCCATGAATATTCACCTTCGCTGTCCGCTTTGCTTTACGGACGAAATGGAAGCGGGGCACACAAGGTTAAGGGGTGAGCCGGCTCGTCGGCGGATTGGAATTTACGAAAATTCAAGCCGAAACCGAGCGAACGGCTGCTCCCTTGACCGTGGAATGGGACGAAACTAGGGCGTTCGGCCCGAACCATAAGGTTACAAACCGCCTTTTTGGTTAAGGAAGCATGAACAGGCCGGATTTTCTGCAGATTTACCGCGCCGGATATCCGCTCAATGCCGCCACGACATCAATTGCCGTGCCGCCTCGATCCTCGATCTGGGAGCGCTGGCAAGCTGCGCGCGCAGCCGCCCGCCAATGCGCAATGGTCGTCCATCGCCAGCGATCAACGCCACCTGGACCAGCGCGCCGACCAGATAGGTGTCGCTCGTCCAGATCGACTGATAGAGGGTGATGGACGCGCCTTTGAGGATGATCGCCGACGTCCTGACCTCGACGACGTCTTCGATACGCGCCGGCCGGCGGTAATCAATCGTCATCCGCCGCACGACAAATCCTGCAGCGTCCCCTTCTTCCGCCAGTTCGCGCTGCGATATCGCCAGCACCCTGAGCATGTCGGAGCGCCCCCGTTCCATGAAGCGGACATAGGCGGCGTGATAGACGAGACCGGTGAAATCAGTGTCCTCGTGATAGATGCGCACTGGCAGGATATGTTCGCCATCAACGATGCGCCCGGCAAGATCGGGCCATGTCGTTCCTGCCGTTTCATCGCCCGTATCGCTCATGGATGGTCCGTGGAAGAAGCAAAAGGATGCATTGCTCAATCCTCCGGGCTGTTGCCGGACGCAAAGAAGTCGAACTGCGCCGCCCCGGGGGGTGGAGCCTCCAGGCCAAGATGGCCAAAGGCTGACGGGGTCAGCAATCGCCCACGCGGGGTGCGCTGCAGGAAGCCTTGTTGCAGGAGGAAGGGCTCGACGATCTCCTCCAGCGCGTCGCGCGGCTCGGACAACGCTGCCGCGATGGTGTCAATCCCGACCGGCCCGCCGCCATAGCTGCGCGCGATAATGCCAAGATAGCGCCGGTCAAGCGTATCAAGCCCCAGCCGATCAACATCAAGCGCGCCCAGCGCCCGGTCAGCCAGCGTCGCATCAATCGAAGACGCCCCCGCGACGGCGGCAAAATCCCGCACCCGGCGCAACAGCCGCCCGGCGATTCGCGGCGTGCCGCGTGCCCGCTTGGCGATCTCGCGTGCCCCGTCTTCGGTAATTGCCGCTGCCAGCACGCGTGCCGCCCGTTTGACGATGAGTTCCAGTTCCTCGATCGTGTAAAACGACAGCCTCACATGAATGCCGAAACGATCGCGCAGCGGCGTCGTCAGCAGGCCGAGCCGGGTTGTTGCGCCGATCAGCGTGAATTTGTTGAGGTCGATCCGGACCGAGCGTGCCGCCGGCCCCTCGCCGATGATGAGATCAAGCTGGAAATCCTCCATCGCCGGGTAGAGGATTTCCTCGACCGCTGGCGACAGACGATGAATTTCATCGATGAACAACACATCGCGCGGCTCCAGATTGGTGAGAAGCGCCGCCAGATCGCCGGCCTTGGCAATCACCGGGCCTGATGTGGAGCGAAAACCCACCCCAAGCTCGCGCGCCATGATTTGCGCCAGCGTCGTCTTGCCAAGACCCGGCGGCCCGGCAAACAACACATGGTCAAGCGCCTCCTCGCGCTTTCCCGCCGCCTGAATAAACACCGAGAGGTTCGAGCGCGCCTGCGCCTGGCCGACGAAATCAGTGAGGCGTTGGGGACGGATATGCGCTTCGACTTCGTCCTCGACACCCTGTTGGGCAGCCACCACGCGGCTCCCGCTGCTCATCGCTGCCTACCCCTGCCGCGCCCAGCCATCACCGCGCCAATTCCCTTAACCCAAGCTTGATGAGGAGTGCTGCGTGCGCCCCCTCGCCGGCCGTTTTCATTGCCGCTGCCACCGCCGCTGCCGCCTGCGGCTGACCATAGCCGAGATTGACCAGCGCCGACACCGCATCCATCACGGCACTCGGCATCGCTGCTTCATCCGCCGGTCCGGCAAGGCGCGCGGCCAGCGGGTCGATGCCGACCAAAGCCGGGGCTTTTCCCTTGAGCTCGGCGACGATGCGCTGCGCCAGCTTCGGGCCAACGCCCGGTGTGCGGCCGATGGCCGCCTTGTCCTGGAGCGCCACCGCGCTTGCAAGCTCCGAGGGACGCAATGTCGACAGCAGCGCCAGACCGACCTTGGCACCCACCCCCTGGACTGTCAGCGCCAGGCGGAACCATTCGCGCTCGGCAAGGCTTGCAAACCCGAACAGGCGGATCATGTCCTCGCGTACATGCGTCTCGATCCACAGGCTCGCCCGCTCGCCCTTTTGCGGCAGGCCGGTCAGGGTGTGCGATGAACAGAAGACCACATAACCAACGCCGCCGACATCGATGATGACATGATCATCACCATAGTCATCGACGAGCCCTGTGAGTTTTCCGATCATTGAACGAACCTAGGCCGATTCGCGTGCTTGCGTCGCGCTCAGCCGGGCGATCTGCCGGTGGTGGGCATGCGTGATCGCAATCGCCAGCGCGTCAGCCGCGTCAGCCGAGGTGATTTTCGCCGTCGGCAGCAGGATTTCGACCATGCGCCTGATCTGCGCCTTGTCGGCATGGCCGGCGCCAACCACGGTTTTCTTGACCAGATTGGCTGCATATTCACCGACCTGCAGGCCCGCAAGCGCCGGCACCAGCAGGGCGACGCCGCGCGCCTGACCAAGCTTCAGGGTCGATTCGGGATTGATGCTGACGAAGGTCACCTCGACCGCGGCATCCTGCGGCTCGAATGTGACAATGACATCGCGCAAACCGTCATGGATCGCCTTCAGGCGCTCGCTGAGAGCGACATCAGCGGGGATCATCAGCACGCCACAGGCAACAAAACTGAGCCGCGAACCGGCATGCTCGATCACCCCCCAGCCGGTCCGCCTCAAGCCCGGATCAATGCCGATGATGCGCACCTTCCCGCTCACCGGCCGCTCCCCTCAGGCCGAAAGCTTGGAGAGCAGATCGTCAGAGGCTTCGAAATTGGCATAAACCTTCTGCACGTCATCATGCTCGTCGAGCTGGCTCACAAGGCGCACCACTTTCTCGCCGGTCTCATCATCAACCGGCACAGTTGTTTGCGGCTTCCACGTCAGCAGTGATTTCTGCGGCTCGCCAAACCTCGCTTCCAGCGCCTTCGCCATGTCCGCCAGACGTTCAGGCGCACACCAGACCCGGTGCACCTGCGCCTCGCTCGTCACATCATCGGCACCCGCATCGATGGCGGCCTCCAGCATCGTGTCAGCATCACTCACGCTGCCGGCGAATTCGACGAGGCCCACCCGGTCGAACATGAACGACACAGCCCCTGTTTCAGCCAGCGCCCCGCCGCTCTTGGTAAAAAGCGAGCGCACATCCGAGGCTGTGCGATTGCGGTTATCCGTCAGCGCCTCGACAATGACGGCAACCCCGCCCGGTCCGTAACCTTCATAACGAATTTCATCATAGCTCTCCGCATCCCCGCCGACGGCCTTTGAAATCGCCCGCTCGATGCGATCCTTGGGCATGTTCTCGGCCCGTGCCGCCAGCACGGCGGCCCGCAGACGCGGGTTCATCGCCGGATCGGGAAGGCCCATCTTGGCTGCAACCGTGATTTCACGCGCCAGCTTGCTAAACAGGCGCGAGCGCACGGCATCCTGCTTGCCCTTGCGATGCATGATGTTGGCGAATTGTGAATGACCGGCCATGCCCTGCTCCTTGAGCCGCACCTCACACGGGTTCGGCCTTCATCGGGGTGCGGAAAATAGGCGCCTCGAGGGAAAAAATCCATGCCCTCGCGCGTGATCAGCCCCAGGGCGGCGCAGCTGGCTGCAAAAGCCCACCCATCCGCACCCCGTGACAGGCGCGCGCCAGACCGGTCCTGTCATCGATCTCGACCGCCAGCCCCGACAACGTTGCCTCGCCATCCGCCGGCTCGAAGCGTCCCGAGGGCAGAGCATGGACAAAACGATGCAGCGGCTCGGCCGCTTTCATGCCGATAATCGAATCATAATCGCCACACATGCCGATATCGGTGCAAAACGCCGTACCCCCCGGCAGGATACGATGATCAGCGGTCGGCACATGGGTGTGGGTGCCGATGACCGCGCTCACCCGCCCGTCGCAGAAGCGCCCGATACCCTGTTTCTCACTTGTCGCTTCGCAATGGGCATCAACCACAATGATGTCGGCCACCTCCTTGAGGGGAGCCGCCGTCAATTCACGCTCAAGCGCGGCGAAGGGATCATCGAGCTGGGGATGCATATGGACGCGCCCCATCACGTTGATGGCAAGCAGCCTGGCGCCATTACGCAAACTCACCAGGCTTGCGCCGCGCCCCGGCGTGCCGGACGGATAGTTGAGCGGGCGCACCAGCCGGTCGACCCGGTCAATGAACACCAGCGCCTCGCGCTGATCAAACGCATGATTGCCAAGCGTGACGACATCGGTGCCGGCCGCGATGAGTTCGTCGAAAATCGCTTCCGTAATGCCAAAGCCCCCGGCGGCGTTCTCGCCATTGACGACCACCGCATCAAGCTTCCAGGCCGCTACCAGTCCGGGAAGCAGATTGGTGACGGCCACGCGCCCGCTGCGCCCGACCACATCGCCCAGAATAAGAAGCCGCATTGCTAATCCCGCTCTTGTTGCTGTGCCTTGCTATTCAACGGCTGCGATGAAGGCAAACACAAAGGTAAAGCCGGACCGCTCACACCTCGATGACACCGCGCTCGGTGATGATGGCATCAAGCCGCTCGTCATGGGGCCGAAGCGGTATGTGATCGACTTCCTGAACGCTGAAGGCATAGCCGAAAGCCCGAACAGGCCCTTTTGCCCGCAACTGTGCCAGGGTGCGGTCATAAAAGCCGCCGCCATAGCCGATACGTCCGCCGGCGCGATCAAAGGCCGCGAGCGGCACAATCAGCACGTCGGGCTCGACATAAGGCTCAGTGGCAAGCGGCGCTGGCACGCCAAAGGCGCCGGCCGCTAGCCGGTCTCCGGGCGCGTAGGTACGAAAACGCAATGCCATGCCCTTGCCCACGACAACCGGCAGGCAGCATGCCCTCCCTGCTTCGGCCAGACCTGCTATCAGCGGTCCGGTATCCATCTCATCGCCAATCGACCAGGAGACCGCGACCATCAGGGGGGCGGGGCTGAGCGCGCCAAGCGCCCGGCGCGCCGCAGCGTCCGCTGCCGTTTTCCGCTCATCGGGCGATAAACGTGCCCTTGCGGCGCGAGCCGCCACCCGCAGCCGCTGCTGATCCTCGGCAAATCTGGCTTCTGTCATGGCGCTGCACATAGAGGAAAGTGGCGGGCCGGAACAGCCGTGGGAGCGTTCGATCCCGGGCACCTACGTAAGTAGGTGGGCGCCGTGTGCCCAGGCCCACGAGCCCGGACAGGGACAGCTCCCGTTAGGATCGATAAGGGCCCGGGGACTCAGTTGTCCGCACGCAAAGCCCAGCACCGCCACCCAAAAGCTTAATCTACTTCGTACACCTGCGCCATAGTTTTACCGCCAGCTGCAAATTTCAAACGAAATTAACCATTCTGCTCATAATAAACAGGGATGAATCCGCTGCTTTTGCATCAGGCATACATACGCTCGACGCTCAGCGGCACTCAACCACCGACAGTGCGTACCGCCGCAACGTCCTGTCGCAATAGCGCAAGATCATCGTGCGGCCTTCATCTCGACAGGGAATGGCGGACATGGGCCTATCATCGCTGAAAATTGGACTTCGCATTACGCTCGGCTCGGTCGTGAGTCTTGTCATGCTTCTGGGTTTTGGAGCGTTTGCCTGGGTTGAAATGGCGATGCTGAATTCAATAACCGAAAAACTCCATTACTACCCCTTCACAAATTCCAACGCGCTCGCCACAACACAGACTGACTTGACGGCGATTGACAAGAATTTGCAGCTGATCATCGCCAGGGGTGGCGATGGTTGGCCTGAGTTGATGGCAGAAATCGACCAACACGCCGCTAATGCCAAAAAACAATTGGAGCTGGTTCTGAGCCGCTACCTTGGCGGCAAGGAAGAACCGCAATCCGCCTTGGATGCGCTCGCCGCCCTTACTGCGGGACTGCCGAGCATTCGCGAACGCATGCAGATCGGATCGCTCTTTGAGGCCAATCATCTGGCCGATGAGCTGCGCGAAAAACACGGCAAGAAAGCTCTTGGTATAGCAACAAAACTGCGTGAAGCCGGCCTCAATGTCTACGCCAAGCGGTTCATCGAGGATGCGCGCGCCGCATATGACAATGTCACTCAATGGACGATTATCGTGATGATCCTTGCCGGCCTCACCGCGTTCACGGTCAGTTTTTTGATTGCACGCTCGATCACCAGCCCGCTGCGCACATTACAGGAGCGCATGAAGTCGCTGGCCGCTGGCGAAAAGGATACGGCCATCGCCGGTCAGGAGCGCAAGGACGAGATCGGCGCCATGGCGAAAGCCGTCGAGGTTTTCCGTGCCAGCATGATCGAAGCTGATCGCCTCGCGGCCGCTGAAGCCAACGAGCAGGGCGCCCGCGAGCGTCGCGCCAAGGCGCTTGATCGTCTCGTCAAGGATTTCGAAAGCGAGATCGGCGTCCTCGTCGGCGATGTCGGCCACGCGGCGACGGAATTGCGCACAACGGCTGAAGGGCTGTCCGCAAACGCGGAGGCGACGACCCGCCAGTCAAGCACCGTGGCCGCTGCCTCCGAAGAGGCAACGATGAATGTACGAACAGTCGCGGCGGCCGCTGAAGAGCTGTCAAGCTCGATTGCCGAGATCGGCGCACGCGTCGGCGATTCGACAACCATGATCGCCAGGGCGGTCGAGCAGGCAAAGACCACCGACCACCAGGTCCAGTTCCTCGCCAAGGCCGCCGACGCCATCGGCAATGTCGTCAAGCTCATCAATGATATCGCCGGCCAGACCAACCTTCTGGCGCTCAACGCCACCATCGAGGCGGCGCGCGCTGGCGAGGCTGGCAAGGGTTTCGCTGTGGTCGCCTCCGAGGTCAAGCAGCTTGCCACCCAGACATCGAAGGCAACCGATGAGATTGCCGGCCAGATCACCGCCATACAGGCGGCGACGGGCGAAGCGATCACGGCCATCAAAGCCATTGCCGGTACCATCGGTTCGGTCAACGAGATCGCCACCGGCATCGCTGCGGCCATCGAGGAACAGGGCGCCACCACGCAGGAAATCGCCCGCAATGTTACCGAAGCAGCCCGCGGCACCTCGGACGTGTCGACCAACATCGTCAACGTCAACGAGGCAGCCCAGCATTCCTCGCGCTCGGCCATGCAGGTTCTGGAGGCAGCAACCGCACTCAATGGCAATGGCGACAAGCTCAAAGGGGTCGTCGACAGCTTCCTCGCCAAAGTGCGCGCCGCCTGACGCCAGTACGCGTGCAAGGATCAGGCGGGGAGGCTACAGGCCTCCCCTTTTTCTTGAGACCTTTGCTGACAATTTTCTTGGTCGCTTCTTGGCAAGCACCGCCGCCCATGCTCTAGGCTCGCCTGCGTCAAGGAGCCTGCCATGCCAATGTCCTACGCCCAACGCCTCGAAGACACCCATCTGGATTTGATCTTCGCCGATCAGGCAACCGGCTTCTACATCGACGTGGGCGGTGGCCATCCGGTCGCCGATAACGTCTCGCTGCATTTTTATGCTAAGGGCTGGCGCGGTCTGGTCATCGAACCGCAAGCACGCCTCGCCGCGATCCATCGTGCCTTGCGCCCGCGCGATATCGTCATTGAAGGCCTTGTCGGGCGCGAGCAAGGCGAAGCGCTCTTCCATCAGGTTGCTCGCTTCCACGGATTTTCAACGACGATCAGCACGCATGCCGCCGCTGCCGCCGAGCTTGGTGCAAACGTCGAGGCAAGCCATAAGCCGGTGACGACGCTGGCAAAGCTGTGCGAGGACCACGACATCACCATGATCGATTTTCTTAAAGTCGACGTCGAGGGCGCCGAGGCCGACGTGCTGGCAGGCGCCGATCTTGCCCGCTTTCGTCCCAGAGTGATCATCGTCGAAGCGGTGGCGCCTGGCACCATGGCACCAAGTCATGAGAGCTTCGAGCCGATCATCCTGCCGCACAACTACGTCCTCGCCTTCGAGGATGGTCTCAACCGCTTCTATGTCCGCGCCGAGGAGCGCGGCCTTGCGGCCCGCTTTCCAGCGCAGCCGCTTGCCTGGGACAGTGTCGACCATCTCTATGATCACGGTCGCGCCGCGGAGAACAAGGGCCATGTCGATCATGCGCTGGCGCTCGCTTTGTCGCGCGGCTTTCTTGCTTCTCTGCCGGAATTGTCGCTCGATGAGGTGAGGGCTGTTGCTGCTGAGGGTGCAGGTAGCAGCGCCAACCCCGCTTCGTCGCTCGATGATGACAGCCTGCGGCTGGCGCTGGGGCGCATTTGCGCTGCCTATGATGGCGGACATCTGATGGACGACTAAGGGGCTGATCGTCAGTTCGTGTGAAACCCGAGGCTGGCAGCCAGCCGCTCGACCCGCTCAGCCGTAAGGGTCACCGCCTCGACCGCACTTTCCTCCCGACCGCGCGCCGCCGCCAGTTCATTGTCCAAGCGCATGCGCAGCGCCGACAGCTCCGCCTCAAGCTGGCTGACGCGACCGCGCATGTCGGACAGCTGATCCGACACAACCAGAGCTGCCATGATGGTGAGCCTGGTGTCGCCGATCTCGCCGAATTTGGCTTTCAGCGCCTTGACGTGGCCGTCAATGCCTCTTGCAAGCGTCTCAAGGTGCTTTTCCTGGCCTTCTTCGCAGGCAATTTTGTAATTGCGACCACCAATGTCGATATCAAGCGAGGGCATGGATCAAGCCTCCTCCTCCGCCAGAACTTCGCGCAGCGCCTCGAGCGCATGGTCAACGCGAAGCGAGGCGGCAAGATTGGCCCGCGACAGGATCGTCGCTTCCGCCTTCAGATGATCGCAGGTACTGGCAAGCTTGGAGCGATCGACAGCGAGGAGATGCACATCCTCTTCCAGCTGGGCTACCACATCTTCGCTGGCCTTGCGGCGCACGACCGCAGCCTCAAGAACATCAAGGCTCGACTGCAGGCGATTCAACGCGGCATCAAGTGGCGTACTCTGCATCATGACAGAAAGGTAAAGGCGGGACGGCGGCTTGGTCAACGCTCCAATTCGCTCTTCCCACCATTTCCCGGTACCTCGCTCGATTGACTCCAGGTGACCGTGTCGCTAATTCCCGCCCACCGGGGTGATGAACTGGCGCGAAACGGGGCCACATGTGCCACGGCTCGTCTTGCGGCACTGCCCGACCTATCTGCAAGAACACCGAAAGTTCCCGATACCATGACCCAACCGACGAGTTCTGCGGATTATAAGCTGATGGCGAGTGCCGTAAGAGCTTTGGCCATCGATGGGGTCGAAGCGGCAAAATCCGGCCATCCCGGGCTGCCGCTGGGCGCAGCCGACATCGCCACCGTTCTGTTCACCAGCTTCCTTCGCTACGACGCCAGCAACCCGTCCTGGCCCGACCGCGACCGTTTTATTCTCTCCGCCGGCCATGGCTCGATGCTGGTCTATGCGCTCCTCCATCTCCTTGATTTTCCCGGCATGTCGATGGAGGAAATCCGCCGCTTCCGCCAGAAAGGCTCAAAAACCCCTGGCCATCCGGAATTCGGCCATACCGCCGGCATTGAAATGACGACCGGCCCGCTCGGGCAGGGGCTTGCGAGCGCGGTTGGCATGGCAATCGCGGAAACCTCGCTTGCCGCGCGCTTCGGCAGCGACCTTGTCGACCACCGCACCGTCGTTTTGTGCTCGGACGGCGATCTGATGGAAGGCATCAGTCAGGAGGCCATCGCCCTTGCCGGGCATCTGCGCCTCAACAAGCTCATCGTTCTGTGGGATGACAACAACATCTCCATCGACGGACCGTTATCGCTGTCTGATTCAACCGATCAGCTCGCCCGCTTTGCGGCAAGCAATTGGGCAACCGACCGTGTCGACGGTCACGACCCCAACGCAATCCTGGCGGCGCTGGAACGGGCGCGGGCCAGCGAGCGCCCCACCTTGATCGCCTGCCGCACCATCATCGGCTACGGCGCACCAAAAAAGGCCGGCACCTCGAAGGCTCATGGCGAACCTTTGGGTGCCGATGAACTCACCGCGACCAAAGCAGCGCTCGGATGGACAGCTGAATCGTTCACCGTGCCTGATGATGTGCGCGCCGCCTGGCGCGAGGCGGGCAAGCGGGCTGCAGCAACGCATGTGGCGTGGCAAGCGCGCCTTGCCGCCACGGACGAGGCAACCCGCAATGAATTCATACGCTCTATCGCCGGCACGCTGCCTGCTGGCTTGAGCGTGGCGCTTGATGCGGTGAAGGCATCGGCACTTGCCAACCCGCAGTCGGTCGCCACGCGCAAAGCCTCCGAAATCGTCCTCGAGGCGATCAATGCGGTCTTGCCCGAGACCATCGGCGGCTCCGCCGATCTGTCCCCGTCAAACCTCACCCGCACCAAAACCCTCACCCCCTATTCCGCGACCGGGCGCGCAGGCCGCTATATCCATTTCGGCATCCGCGAGCATGCGATGGCTGCCGCCATGAACGGCATGGCGCTGCATGGCGGGATCATTCCCTATGCCGGCACCTTTCTGGTGTTTGCCGATTATTGCCGCCCCTCGCTGCGCCTCGCGGCGCTGATGGGCGTGCGCGTTGTTCACGTGATGACCCATGACAGTATCGGCGTGGGTGAAGACGGGCCGACCCACCAGCCCGTCGAGCATCTGGCGGCGCTGCGTGCCATACCGAACCTTCTTGTCTTCCGCCCCTGCGACACGGTCGAGGCGGCCGAAGCCTGGCTGAGCGCGCTGTCTCACCAGCATGCGCCGAGCATCATCGCCCTGTCGCGTCAGGCCGTTCCGCAATCTCGTTCAAAGAGCAGCGCCGACAATCAGGTGAGCCGCGGCGCCTATGAGATTTCACCAAGCAGCAAGCCGGCCGCCGTCACCCTCTTTGCCTCCGGCACCGAGGTCAGCCTGGCGTTAGCGGCGCAGAAGATGATCGAGGCGGAAGGCTACGGCGCGCGTGTCGTGTCGGTGCCGTGCTTTGAATTGTTCGAGGCCCAGGACGCGACCTATCGCCGCACTGTTATCGGCGAGGCCGGGGTCAGGATCGCCATCGAAGCGGCGATCCGTCAGGGTTGGGACCGCTTTATCGGCGAGGCCGGTATCTTTGTCGGCATGTCGGGCTTTGGCATGTCGGCACCCTACGCCGAAATCTACGACCATTTCGCCATCACCCCCACGGCCGTGACTGCAAAAGCGCTCGACGCCCTGCGTCGCAACGACTAGCGCCCGTTCAATTCTGGTTCAGCCTGAATTTGTCACGGCACGCCGCTCAGAGGAGACCATGATGACTGTAAAGATTGCCATCAACGGATTTGGCCGCATCGGCCGCAACATCCTGCGCGCCATAATCGAGAGCAAGCGCAAGGACATCGAAGTCGTCGCCATCAACGATCTGGGACCGGTGGAGACCAACGCCCATCTCCTGCGCTATGATTCCGTCCACGGTCGCTTTCCTGCCGACGTTCGGGTCGAGGGCGATTCAATCGTCATCAACGGCAAGGCGATCAAGGTGACCGCCATCAAGGACCCCGGCCAATTGCCGCACAAGGCTCTGGGTGTCGACATCGCGCTTGAATGCACTGGCATTTTCACCTCAAAAGACAAGGCCTCCGCCCATCTTGCCGCCGGCGCCAAGCGCGTGCTGGTGTCTGCTCCCGCCGATGGCGCAGATCTGACGGTCGTCTTCGGCGTCAACGATGATCTCCTCACCAAAGACCATGTGATTGTCTCGAACGGCTCCTGCACCACCAATTGTCTCGCGCCGGTTGCCAAGGTGCTGAACGACAATTTCACGATTGTGCATGGGTTCATGACCACCGTTCACGCTTACACCGGCGATCAGCCGACGCTTGATACCATGCACAAGGACCTCTACCGCGCCCGCGCTGCCGGCCTGTCGATGATCCCGACCTCAACGGGTGCCGCCAAGGCCATCGGCCTTGTCATCCCTGAGCTCAAGGGCAAGCTTGACGGTTCGGCCGTCCGCGTGCCGACGCCCAATGTCTCCCTGATCGATCTGAAGGTGGTGACGAAGAAGCGGGTGACGGTGGAGAAGGTCAACGACGCCATCATCAAGGCCGCCAGACGCGGCCCGCTGAAAGGCATCCTCGCGGTTACCAGCGAACCGAACGTCTCGTCGGATTTCAACCATGTACCGACATCCTCGA
>NZ_JAKFWN010000031.1:0-37842 GCF_021731865.1 Raskinella chloraquaticus (SeqCode)
GTGACGGTGGAGAAGGTCAACGACGCCATCATCAAGGCCGCCAGACGCGGCCCGCTGAAAGGCATCCTCGCGGTTACCAGCGAACCGAACGTCTCGTCGGATTTCAACCATGTACCGACATCCTCGACCTTTGCCCTCGACCAGACGAAGGTAATGGACGAAAAATTTGTCCGCGTTCTGTCTTGGTACGACAATGAGTGGGGTTTCTCTAACCGCATGATCGATACGGCTGTCGCCATGGGGCGGTTGATCTGAGGACGGCTGATGGCGGCGATCCCCACCCTTGAAACGCTCGCGCTGTCAGGCAAGCGCGTTCTCATCCGTGCCGATCTCAACGTGCCGCTCAACGATGGTGTTGTCGGTGATCGCACCCGCATCGAGCGCTTCGCCCCGACCGTCAGGGCGGTGCTGGAGCGCGGCAGGATTGCCATTATCCTTGCCCATTTCGACCGGCCGAAGGGCAAGGTCGTGCCAGCCATGTCGCTGCGCCAGGTGGTGGCGGCGCTTGCCGAAACGCTCGATCGGCCGGTGATCTTTGTTGCCACAGACTGGCACGATGACAACGCCGAGAAGGCGGTGGCCGCCGCCCGCCCGGGGGATGTGCTGCTGTTGGAAAACACCCGCTTTCATGACGGCGAGGAAAAGAACGACCAGGCCTTTGCCGCGAAGCTTGCCGGGCTTGGCGATGTTTTTGTCGCCGATGCCTTCTCCTGTGCCCATCGCGCGCACGCTTCGACCGAGGCCATCGCCCGCCTGCTTCCCTCCTGTGCCGGCCTGTCCATGGCCGCCGAGCTGGAGGCTCTGGCAACAGCGCTGGAAAATCCCGCCCGCCCGGTCATGGCGATTGTCGGTGGCGCCAAGATTTCAACGAAGCTTGATCTTCTCGCCAATCTGGTGAAACGCGTCGACGTGCTGGTGATCGGCGGCGCCATGGCCAATACGTTTCTTGCCGCGCAAGGTTTCGAGGTCGGGAAATCGCTCGTTGAAATGAACATGTACGACACAGCGCGCGCAACCTTGCAGATCGCCAGCGCCGCCGGTTGCGATGTCATTCTTCCCGGCGATGCTGTCGTTGCTGAGACCTTCGCCGCCCATGCTTCTCATAAGGTCCAAGGCGTTGAGGCGATCGACCCGGCCGGCATGATCCTTGATATCGGCCCAGCGAGTGTCGACGCGCTGAAAGCACGCCTTGATACCATCCGCACGGTTTTGTGGAACGGCCCTTTCGGCGCCTTCGAACTCCCCCCCTTCGATACCGGCACCAACGCTGTTGCACGCAGCGTCGCCATGCTGACCAAGGCAGGCAAGCTGGTGTCAGTTGCCGGCGGCGGCGATACAGTCGCAGCCCTTGCGCATGCCGGCGTCGACCAGGATTTCACCTATGTGTCGACCGCCGGCGGCGCCTTCCTCGAATGGCTCGAAGGCAAGTCGTTGCCGGGAGTGGAAGTCCTGAAACGCTGAGGCAAGATTGAACACTCAAAGGAATAGTTGACATGCCCCGCATCACCCTCCGCCAGCTTCTCGACCACGCCGCCGAGCATGAGTACGGCGTGCCGGCCTTCAACATCAACAATATGGAGCAGGCGCTCGCCATCATGGCGGCCTGCGATGCGGTTGACGCGCCCGTCATCATCCAGGCCTCCCGCGGCGCTCGCTCCTATGCCAACGACATCATGCTGAAGCACATGATGGATGCGCTGACCGAAATCTATCCGCATATTCCTGTGTGCGTTCACCTTGACCACGGTAATGAGCCGGCAACCTGTATGACGGCGATCCAGGCAGGCTTTACATCAGTGATGATGGACGGTTCGCTGAAGGCCGACGGCAAAACGCCGGGCGACTGGGATTACAATGTCGGTGTCACGCGCGCCGTCGTCGATATGGCTCATCTTGGCGGGATTTCAGTCGAGGGTGAGCTGGGTGTGCTGGGCTCGCTTGAAACCGGCATGGGCGACAAGGAGGACGGTCATGGCGCCGAGGGACAGCTCTCGCATGACCAGCTCCTGACCAATCCCGACGAAGCGGTGAAATTCGTGCGCGAGACCAGGGTCGATGCTCTGGCGATTGCCATGGGCACCTCGCATGGCGCCTATAAATTCTCGCGCAAACCCGATGGCAAGGTTCTGGCGATGAACGTCATCGAGGACATTCACCGCAAACTGCCCAACACCCATCTTGTCATGCATGGTTCCTCATCGGTGCCGCAGGAATTGCAGGATGTGATCAACAAGTTCGGCGGCAGGATGAAGCCAACCTGGGGCGTACCGGTGGCGGAGATCCAGCGCGGCATCAAGCATGGCGTGCGCAAGATCAACATCGACACCGACAACCGGATGGCCATGACCGGCCAGATCCGCCGTGTTCTTGCCGAGGAACCGGGCGAGTTCGACCCCCGCAAATATTTGAAACCCGCCATGGAAGCGATGACAAAACTCTGCCGCCAGCGGCTGGAGGAGTTCAACACCGCCGGCAAGGCATCAAAAATCTCGAAGGTGATCCCGGTCGCCGAAATGGCGAAGCTTTACGCCAGAGGTGCCCTTGATCCCAAAATCGCCTGAACGCCCCTCGCCAGCGGTTTCACCGCCGCGCGGCCTTAAGCAGCGCGGATATCGGCGACGAAATTGACGACCGCACCGTCGAATGTCTTTGAACGCTCGCTGAGGGTTTCGGCGGAGCCTGAGACCTGACGCGCCGCCGCATCCGTGCGCTCGATTGCCTTGGAAAGTATGGCCAGCGCTTCGCGCACCGTCTCCGCATTGCGTGCTGAGGCGGACGCTCCATTGCCGATATCATTCGTCGCGGCCACCTGCTGCTCCATCGCTGCTGATATGAAATCAGTCACTTGCGACAGTTTCGAGATTGTCTCACTGACGTTTTTGATTTCGTTGACCGATTTCTGCGTCGCTTCGCGCACCAGCCCGACCTGCTGGGAAATCTGCTCGGTCGCGCCCGAGGTCTGCATGGCGAGCGACTTCACCTCGGTTGCAACGACGCCGAAGCCTTTGCCAGCTTCACCCGCGCGCGCTGATTCAATGGCGGCATTGAGTGCAAGCAAATTGGTCTGCGCGGCAATTTCAGAAATCAGGTGAACCACCGAGCCGATGGTTTCTACGCTGCTCGTCAGGGTCGTGATGACCTGGTTGGTCCGCTCAAGATTGGCAACCGCTGCCTGCACCATCTGCGAACCGGTCGTTACCTGAGTGCCGATTTCACGGATCGAAGCGCCAAGCTCCTCACAGGCCGAGGCCGTCGCCGACACGCTTTCGAGTGTGCTCTCGACGGCGCCACTGGCGCTTTGCGACTGGCTTGAAGCGCTTTGCGCCAGGGTACCCAGCTGTTCAGACAGCGACAGCAGCGTCTGCGCCTCGCCCGTCGTTGCCGCCCGGATATCGCCAAACTTGGTCTCGAACGTGCCAACTGATTCATCAATACGTCTGCCGCGCGCCAGCGCCGCGCTGACCTGCGCATCGCCATGCTGGGTGACGACGATGGCAAGTTCGAATGTAGTGACGCGCTGCAACGCGTCGGCATAGGCAAGTGCTTTCCTCGCCGACCAGCGGAAGCGGCCAGCCATGCGTGCAAACGCCTGACGCATCAGAAAGCAGGCGAGGATCATGCGGGTCCGCTGATCGATCTTCAACTCGATTTCGCGGGCATTGCGGTCCCGCATGGACTGCATCCACTCTGCCGTATATTCAGCCGACAGCAATTCACGCATCGCCGCTACCTGCAGCACCTTCATCTTCTCGCGATGATCGAGGATCGACTGGCGCACATGCGGCATCGTCAGCAACTGCGTCAGCAACCGATCGGATATATCTCCGAGATCATCATCGATCAGCCGGCCGATTTCTTTCACTTTCTGGCGGCAATCATCGTCGATTCCGTAAATCGCGAGCCGTGATTGAATCTCTGGAGGTATGGTCATCTCATTGCTTTCAATTTCGGATCGAGGATGTCGCCCGTGCGGTACATAACCCATCGGCACGTCTCCACATTCCGCGATATTGGTTAGCAAAGTGTGAAATAGTCGAAATGTCTCATGCTTGGAACCATCGACCTTGGTCGACTTGTCGTCCGCCTGCGCTCGTTCCATGAAGAATTAAGAAAAATGAGGAAACCGCCGATGGCCTCCATCTATTCCGCTGTCTACGCCGCCTGGAAGCAGGCTCCGCAAACGTTCTGGGCCGGCGCCGCTGCCGACATCGACTGGTTCACGCCATGGGAAAGCGTCTTTGACAGCGCTCACGGCGCTTATGGACGCTGGTTTGCAGGCGCCACGACAAACACCTGCTGGAACGCCGTTGACCGCCATGTTCTGCGCGGGCGCGCCGAACAGACGGCCATCATCTACGATTCGCCTGTCACAGGCACGCTTGAGCACTGGAGCTATGCCCGCCTGCAAAGCGAGATCGAGGCCTTCGCCGCGTGTCTCCTTGATCGTGGCATCAGCAAGGGCGACCGCGTCATCCTTTATATGCCCATGGTGCCGCAGGCTATCGTTGCCATGCTGGCCTGTGCGCGCCTTGGAGCCATTCACTCGGTGGTCTTCGGCGGCTTTGCCGCCAAGGAGCTGGCGACCCGCATCAATGATTCTACACCCAAACTCATCGTTTCCGCCTCGTGCGGCATCGAGGGCAGCAAGGTGGTCGCCTGCAAGCCCCTGCTTGATGGCGCTCTCGCCCTTGCACATCACAAGGTCGCCCATTGCATCGTTTTGCAGCGCCCGCAGGCAAGCGCCACATTGCTCGCCGACCGCGACGATGATTATGAGCAGATCATGTCAAAGGCGCGCTTGAAAAAGCGCAGCGTTCCCTGCGTAGCCGTCGCCGCCACTGACCCCTCGTATATCCTTTATACATCCGGCACCACCGGTCAGCCCAAGGGCGTGGTGCGCGACACCGGCGGCCATATGGTGGCACTCAAATGGTCGATGAAAGCCCTTTACGGCATCGAACCGGGCGAAGTGTTCTGGGCTGCCTCCGATGTCGGCTGGGTGGTGGGCCACTCCTACATTGTCTACGCCCCGCTCCTCCATGGTTGCACGACAGTTCTCTTCGAGGGAAAGCCCGTCGGCACCCCTGATCCCGGCACGTTCTGGCGCGTCATCGACGACCATCAGGTGGCAGCGCTCTTCACCGCGCCGACCGCCTTCCGCGCCATCAAGAAGGAAGATCCGTCCGGCTCGTTTCGTGACAAATACAGGCTGTCGGCCCTCCGCGCACTGTTTCTTGCCGGTGAGCGCGCCGACCCCGACACGATCCGCTGGGCGGAGGACTTGCTGAAAGTTCCCGTCATCGACCATTGGTGGCAGACGGAAACCGGCTGGGCCATCGTCGGCAACCCGATGGGGCTTGGCCTGCTGCCGGTGAAGCACGGCTCGCCAACCGTACCGATGCCGGGCTACGCGCTGGAAATAGTCGATGATGGCGGCGCCCCCGTCGCGGCTGGCCAGCTTGGCAATGTGGTGGTGAAGCTGCCTCTGCCTCCCGGCTCATTTCCAACGCTGTGGCAGGCGGAGGAGCGCTTCAAAAGCGCCTATCTCACGGATTTCCCCGGCTATTACAAAACCGCCGATGCCGGCTATGTCGATGAGGACGGCTATCTCTACATCATGGCGCGCACCGACGACATCATCAACGTCGCCGGCCACCGCCTGTCGACGGGCGGTATGGAGGAGGTTCTCTCCTCGCATCCCGATGTGGCGGAATGCGCCGTCATCGGCATGGCCGACCAGTTGAAGGGACAGGTGCCCTGCGGCTTTATCGTCCTGAAATCAGGCGTCAGCAAATCATCCCGCGAAATCGAGGACGAAGTGGTGGCGCTCGTGCGCGAGCGTATCGGGCCGGTGGCAGCCTTCAAGCGCGTCGTCACAGTTGCCCGCCTGCCAAAGACGCGCTCCGGCAAGATCCTGCGCAGCACCATGACCAAGATCGCCGACAATGTGCCCTTCGAGCCGCCCGCAACCATCGATGATCCAGCGATCATCGACGAGATCAGCGCCGCGCTCAACGCCTCGACCCGATGATTGCAGCCTCACTGCCACGCAACCAGAGCAGATGGCGATAACGTGTAAACACAATCTGCTCTTATCTTGTTGTTTTAGCATGCTGTTATCGAACAACCGGTTTCCGCTTTTTCGCCGCACGCTCTAGGCTGATGGATACAGGACATGCGCAACGCCGCTGAGGGACAAGATGAAACTTGAAGGAAAATCGTTCATCGTCACCGGCGCCGCGCGCGGCATCGGTGCTGCCATTGTCGAGCGCCTGCTGCACGAAGGCGCGCGGGTGGTGCTGTCGGACGTCGATGTCGCCGCCGGTGAAGCCACAACCAGCGCCTTGTCGAAACAGGGTGAAGTGCGGTTTTTCCGTTGCGATGTCGGTGAGGCGAAAGACGCCGCCGCATTGATTGCCCATGCGGTGACGGCATTCGGCGAGGTCAACGGCCTCGTCAACAATGCAGGCATTGTTCACGCCGCCGATGTTCTTGAACTGGCTGAAGCTGATTTCGACCGCGTCCTGCGCGTCAACCTCAAAGGCGCCTTTCTGGTGTCCCAGCAGGCCGCCCGCCACATGGTGGCGCAGGGCAAGGGCGGGGCGATCGTCAACATGTCGTCGGTCAATGCCCGCCTGGCTATTCCCAACCAGCTGCCTTACGCGGTGTCGAAAGGCGGCTTGTCACAACTGACCAATGTGATGGCGGTAGCGCTTGCCCCCCACGGCATTCGCGTCAATGCGATCGGCCCGGGCTCCATCATGACGGATATGCTGAAGACGATCGCCGTTGATACGCCAGCGCGCCACAAGCTGCTCTCGCGCACGCCGCTTGGCCGGATCGGCGAACCAGGCGAAATCGCCTCTGTTGCCGCATTCCTCCTGTCGGAAGATGCAAGCTATATTACCGGCCAGACGATCTATGCCGATGGCGGGCGCATGGGGCTCAACTATACCGTCCCCGTTGCCACCGACGCCTGAGAGGTTACTCGCCGGTCGTTCCGTCCTCATGCGGCTTCTTGGCGAATTTGGCGAAGACCTGCGAAAGATCGACCTTCTTTTCACCTTCTTCCACCTGATTGCCACGCACTGACTGGTCAGCGGGCAGCAGCGTGGTGTGGGGCTGCACAGGCTCGGCCGGTTGTCCGCGCGCTGCCCGGCCGACTTCGAAATCAAGATCGATCTGCGTGCACAGCCCGAGCGTGACCGGATCCTGGGGCACCAGATTGCTCATGTTCCAATGGCCCCGCTCGCGCAGCTGCTGGATGGTCGATTTGGTGGTGCCGACGAGGCGGATGATCTGCGCGTCCTTCAGCTCGGCATGATTGCGCAACAGCCACAAAATGGCGTTCGGCCGGTCCTGGCGCCGGGAAACCGGCGTATAGCGCGGGCCTTTACGCTTCTTCTCGGCAATCAGCACTTTCGATTCCGCCATCACCAGCACATGCGCCGGATTGGCCTCGCCCTTGGCGATTTCCTCGCGTGTCATCTGCCCTGAATTGACGGGATCAAGCCCACGCACGCTTTGGCCCGCCTCGCCGTCAGCGATTGCCTTGACCTCCAGCGGATGAAGCCGGCAGAAATCGGCGATCTGGTCGAAGGTGAGCGACGTGTTGTCAACGAGCCAGGCAGCGGTCGCCTTGGGCATGAGCAGAGCGGATTGCGACATGGAAACCTCCGTGCGGCGGACTGTGAAACGCGATCCGCCGACTGCTCCGGGCGCTTCGCCGGGAGCGTCATCGGACCAGCGATGACGGGAAGACAGTCCGTATAAACCGGCTGCCGGCTCCCGTCACGGAAAATCTGCAAGCGCCCGCAAATCGACGTCTCGTTCACGCGATATCAAGGATGATCTTGCCGATATGGGTGTTGGTTTCCATCAGCTCATGGGCCTTGTTGGCCTGTGCCAGCGGAAAATTCGCAAACATCACCGGCTTCACCCGCCCATCGCCCAGAAGCGGCCATACCTGGTCCTCGACCGCCCGGGTGATTTCAGCCTTTTCGGCAACGGTACGGATGCGCAGTGTCGAGCCGGTATGGGTGAGGCGCTTGAGCATCAGGCGGCGGAAATCGACTTCCACCTTCGGCCCGCGCAGGAAGGCAATCTGCACGATGCGCCCGCTGTCGGCGGCGATCTCATAGTTCTTCTGAATGTAATCGCCACCCACCATGTCAAGAATGACATCAACGCCGCGCTTGGATGTGAAGCTTCGCGCTGCGGTAACAAAATCCTCGCTGCGGTAATCAATCGCCAGATCAGCGCCCAGCCGGCGGCAGGCGGCGCATTTTTCCGCTCCCCCCGCCGTCGCAATCACTTTCGCGCCGAAAACCTTGGCAAGCTGGATGGCGGTGGTGCCGATACCCGATGTTCCCCCGTGCACGAGGAAGACTTCGCCCGCCTTCAATGCCCCGCGCTCGAAGACATTATGCCAGACGGTAAAGAAGGTTTCAGGCACGCCGGCCGCCTCGGCAAGCGTCAGACCTGCCGGCACCGGCAAGACGTTTGAGGCGTGGACGGCGGCATATTCAGCATAGCCTCCCCCCGACAGCAGCGCGCACACCGCATCGCCCACCCTGAAACGGCGCGCCTCATCGCCAAGCGCCACCACGACACCCGAAATCTCCAGCCCGGGAATATCGGAGGCGCCCGGCGGCGGCGGATAACCGCCCTGGCGCTGCAGCACATCGGGACGGTTGACGCCGGCATGAGCGATTTTGATCAGCACCTCGCCCGGCCCCGGCACCGGCACCGGGCGTTCCTCGATCACCAGAGCCTCCGGTCCGCCTGGTGTGGGAATGCCAATGGCGCGCATCTTTGTCGGTATGGCTGTCATGCTTGTCTCCCTGATCCGTTCATGCCTACCCCGAAGGAGCGTCACGTCAAACGGCTTTATGACCCGCCATCGCGCGTGACAGCAAGGCGTCCGTCATCCTAGATTTGCCCGATGAGCCAGAGGACAGCCATGATGACCGACGATGACCGCCCATTGCGCAAGATTGCTCATGAGATCGGCCAGGACCTGTCGATATTGTCGATTGAAGAACTGGCCGCGCGGGTCGACCTGCTTCACGCCGAGATCGCCCGCCTTGAGGCAGCGCGCGCCTCCAAGCAGGCACAGCGCCAGGCAGCCGACGCCTTTTTTAAGCGCCCATGAACCACAACCCACCTCCACATTAACCATCAATTAAGGTTTCGCAGTTATAAAGATCATGTCTCGAGTGGTTCTTCGCCACTCCGTTTGACGCCTCCCTGTTTCCAACTTTTCAGCCGCCTCTCGTAGGCGGCTTTTTTTTGGTCGCGCCCTCGCTCATTCACCACAAATGCGCCTTTTGCTTTCGCTCCCCCGTCAACCGGGCTAGATTGCGCTACGTAAGTTTGAAACAGGAATAGTTCATGGCTGAGCTGGATATTGACGCCGTCGATTGGGAACGCGTTGAGGCTGTCGCTTTCGGCGACAAACTTCTCGGTTCCGAGGCGTTTTCTGCCTTGTTCCGCGAGGGTATGAAGCTCATCGAGGAAACCGCAAACTATCTCGACGGGCCGGGCCGCGACCATAGCCGGACGCTCGATCGTGCCGGCGCCCTCACTTATGCAACCGAAAGCATGCGCCTCACCACGCGGCTGATGCAACTTGCCTCATGGCTCCTGCTCCAGCGGGCGGTGAATGAAGGCGAATTGTCGAAGGACCAGGCCAAGATCGATTCCTCGAAAGTCAGCATCGGCAGCCTTGGCAAACCGGAAATATCCGAGGCCGCGCAATCACTGCCAGAACCACTGCATACCCTCATTACACGCAGCCTGCGCTTGCAGGAACGAGTGGCGCACCTCGATCGCCTGCTCTACGACAGCAAAGCCCTGCCGCCTGCCGACAACGCGGTTGGCAACAATCTGGCTCGCCTTGCGGCGGCTTTTGCCGGAAAAGCGGGTTAAGACAAGAGCCGGACGGGGCTGTTTGTGCCGAAATGGCGCGAGCCCTTGCTCTTACTTCTTCAGGAAGCCGAACTTCTGGTTGAACTTCGACAGACGCCCGCCGCGATCCAGCAGCTTGGTGTCGCCGCCGGTCCACGCAGGATGGGTCGAGCTATCGATATCGAGATTCATCGTGTCGCCCTCCTTGCCCCAGGTCGAGCGCGTCATATATTCGGTACCGTCCGTCATCACCACCTTGATGGTGTGATAATCAGGATGAATGTCTTTCTTCATGGTCTTGTCCTTGCGCTGCGCGGTATGGGACATGCTGGACAGCGGATACCGTCAGGCGGTACCCCGCGCCTCAACCGCGCCAGATGTGGAAGTTGGGCGAGCCTATACCCGAGCCCGGCGGATGAAACAAGTCTGAAGCTGGTTTAAGGATAAACGCCCATCGGGCAGGAGCAACAGGTGAGATCACCCGACACCCATCCAGCCGAAGCGAAGGCAACCCCGCGAAGCGCCCGTAATCTGCGCCCCCTGGCCATGCTTGTGCCCTATGCGCTGCGCTACCCCGGCAGGCTGACGGGTGCTCTATGCGGCCTGGTTCTGGCCGCCGGCGCAACCTTGGCCATTCCACTGGCCGTCCGCCGCATGATCGATAACGGCTTTGATTCAACCCGCAGCGGGCTCATCGACCAGTATTTTACGGTGCTGATCATTATCGTTGCTGTTCTCGCCGCGGCCTCCTCGCTGCGCTATTATTTTGTCATCACACTGGGCGAGCGCGTCGTTGCCGACATCCGCCGCGATCTGTTTGCCCACCTCACCCGCCTGTCGATTTCCTTCTTCGACAGCGCGCGCTCGGGCGAAATCGCCTCGCGGCTATCGGCTGACACCACGCAGATCAAGTCAACCGTTGGCGCCTCTGCCTCGATCGCGCTGCGCAATGGCATCATGTTCATCGGTGCCGCCGTGCTGATGACCGTGACCGCGCCATTTCTTGCAGCCTTCGTCCTTGCCGCCATCCCTGTCATCGTCATTCCGCTTATTGTTTTTGGCCGCAAGGTTCAGCGCAGCAGCCGGCGCGCCCAGGATCTGCTGGCGGACGCCGCCGGCTATGCCAGCGAACAGATCGCCGCCATGCGCACGCTTCAGGCCTTCACCCATGAGCAGGCCGCACGCGACAGCTTCAATACCTATTCCGAAGGGGCCTATCAGGCAGCCCGGCAATCAACCGCCGCCCGCGCGGCGCTGACGGCAATTGCCATCTTCCTCGTCTTTTCATCCGTCGTCATGGTCCTGTGGTTTGGCGCCAGCGACGTCATCGCCGGGCGGCTCAGCGCCGGCACCCTGTCGCAATTCGTCCTCTATGCCATGCTGGCCGCCGGCGCCCTTGGCGAGGTGTCCCAGGTATGGGCGGAGATTGCGCAAGGGGCGGGAGCGGCCGAGCGCATCAGCGAATTGATGCACGAGGACATCACCGTGAAGACGCCCGTGCCGGCCTTGGCGATGCCGACACCGGCGCGCGGCGAGATCGTGTTTGACGCCATCAGCTTCGCCTACCCCACGCGGCCCGATCATCCGGTCTTCGACAATCTGTCGTTTGCAGTTCGCCCCGGCGAGCGCATTGCCATTGTTGGTCCGTCGGGCGCCGGCAAATCAACTATTCTGTCGTTGCTCCTGCGTGCCTACGACCCTCAGCGCGGACGTGTGGTGATTGACGGCATCGATATCAGCAAGGCCGATCCGCAGGCGGTGCGCGGACGCATGGCCATCGTGCAGCAGGATCCGACCGTGTTTGCCGACACGGTAGCCAACAACATCCGTTACGGCAGGGACGCGGCGGGCGACGAGGACATTGCCGCCGCCGCCAAGGCTGCGCATGCGCTCGACTTCATCCGCATGTTGCCGCGCGGTCTTGAGACAGCCATCGGCGAGCGCGGAGTGACGCTCTCGGGCGGCCAGCGTCAGCGTGTGGCGATTGCCCGCGCCATCCTGCGCGATGCGCCGATCCTGCTGCTGGATGAGGCAACGTCCGCCCTCGATGCCGAAAGCGAACGCCTGGTGCAGGACGCGCTCGACCGGCTGATGATCGGGCGAACGACACTCGTCATCGCCCACCGGCTGGCGACCGTTCTCAAGGCCGACCGCATTCTCGTCATCGACAAGGGCCGGATTGTGGAGGAAGGAAAGCATGAGGAACTGGTACGCGCCGGCGGACTTTATGGCGAATTGGCGCGCTTGCAGTTTGCTGACATCCAGACCAAGAGCTGACCGCTCACCGCTCGTGAAGATGGCAGGCAACGCTATGTCGCTCGCCGCGATCAAGAAGCGGTAACCGGTCGCTGCAGGCAGCAAGGCGCTCGCGGCAGCGCGGGTGGAAAGGGCAGCCCGGCGGCGGATGGAGCGGATCAGGATAGGCAAGCCCAAGCCCGGTATCGGGAATGCCTTGCCCCGGCTGCGGCGTCAGCACGGAGGCCAGAAGGGCGCGAGTGTAAGGATGGCGCGGCCTTGCAAACAGCGCTTCCGTTTCAGCTTGCTCGACGATCCGCCCCAGATACATCACCGCGACCCGCGTGGCGAAGTGTTCGACCACCGCCAGATTATGGCTGATAAAGACCAGCGTCAGGCCGAATTCCTCACGCAAATCCATCAGCAGATTAAGGATCTGCGATTGCACCGACACATCAAGCGCCGACGTCGGTTCATCGCAAATGACCATCTGCGGCTTCATCACCAGCGCGCGGGCAATTGCAACACGCTGGCGCTGGCCGCCCGACAATTCACGCGGATAGCAATCGGCAAACCGGGCCGAAAGTCCAACCCGCTCGAGCATGTCGAGCGCCTTGTGCCGCCTTTCTTCGTGCCGAAGCGTGCCGTGCACCGCCAATGGCAAGGCAACAATGCTGGCAATTCTCTGGCGCGGATTAAGTGAGGAAAACGGATCCTGGAAGATCGGCTGCACCTGCCGCGCGATCGTGCGGCGCGCCAGGGTGGACATATCATGCCCGCCCAGTCGGATCACGCCCGCAGAAGGCGCCAGCAGCCCCAGCAAGAGGCGCGCCAGCGTCGACTTTCCACACCCCGATTCCCCGACAATACCCAGCACCTCGCCATCATGAAGTGCCATGTCGACGCCGTTGACGGCGTTGAGCTGACGTCGCGCGCGAAACAGCCCCTGCCCGACCGAAAAATGGCGCGACACACCCTCGGCGGAAAGGACAACGCTCATCGGGCGGTCTCGACGTGGCAGCGCCAGCGGTGATCATCCATCGCATTGAGCGGCACCGCATCAGCGCACTGATCTGCGGCTTGCACACAACGGGATCGGAAGGCACATCCCTCGATGTTGCCGACAAGCGAGGGGACCGTTCCGGCAATGGTGCCAAGCCGTTGTCCGCGTTCACTTCGCCCCGGCACCGGAATGCAGGCCATCAGGCCACGCGTATAGGGATGACGCGGCCGGGCAAAGAGGCGCTCGCTCGATGCCTCCTCGACGATCTCGCCACCATACATCACCGCCACCCGCGTGGCGATGCGGGCAACGACGCCCAGATCATGCGTGATCAGCAGCAGGGCGATACCGAATTCCCGCTGCAAATCTGCAAGCAGATGCAGGATCTGCGCCTGTATGGTGACATCAAGCGCTGTCGTTGGCTCATCAGCGATGAGCAGCTTCGGCTCACACATCAGCGCCATGGCGATCATCACCCGTTGGCGCAATCCCCCGGACAGCTGGTGCGGGTATTGCTCAAGCCGGCCTGACGCGGCGGGGATGCCGACCTTGTCGAGAAGAAAGATGGCCCGCTCGCGCGCCGTTTGCGCGTCGACGTGACGGTGAAACCGGTAACCTTCGATCATCTGCTCGCCAATCGTATAGACCGGGTTGAGCGCGCTCATCGGTTCCTGGAAGATCATCGCCATGCGCGTGCCGCGTAGCGAATTGATGTGCTGGCGCGACGCGCTTTTGAGGTCGTTGCCGTCGAGAATGAAACGCTCGACCCGGCGCACGGCACCTTTGGGCAGCAGATCCATGAGGGCGAGCGCCGTCATCGATTTCCCGCACCCCGATTCACCAACCAGGCACAGGGTTTCACCGGCCTCGATTGAAAACGACACGCCACGCACCGCATTGAGCCGCCCTCGCCCTGTGGTGATCGTAACGTCGAGACCGTCAACGGCAAGGAGCGGAGTAGCCATCACCCGCGTCCATCCGGCGCCAGAACATCGCGCAGCCCATCGCCGACCAGATTGATGGCAAGGATCAGCACGGCAAGCGCGCCACCGGGAAGCGCAATCAGCCAGAAGGAGAAAAACATGTAGGCCTTGGCCTCGGAGATCATCAGACCCCACGAGGGCAAAGGCGGTTGCACACCTAGCCCCAAAAACGACAGCGCTGCTTCCAGAAGGATGGCGCTTGCCATCTCAAGGGTTGCAACCACGATCAGATGGGGCGCTACATTGGGGAGGATTTCACCAAACAGGATGCGCCAGCGCGAGGCACCGATGGCTTCAGCCGCCGTCACATAATCAAGCGATCGAACCTGCTGGGTTGCGCTGCGGATGACAACGGCGAAGCGGTCCCATTTGAGAAGGCCGAGGACCAGGATCACCACGACAAGCGAACTGCCGATCAGCGCAACAACCGCCAGCGCCACGAGGATCACCGGCATCGCCAGCCGCGTCGTGACCAGAAACGACACCGCGATGTCGACCTTGCCGCCGAAATATCCCGCCGCCAGCCCCATCACTGTGCCGATAACACCCGCGAGCGCGGCGACACAAAAGCCGATCAGCAGGGAAATGCGGGCGCCGAAAAGCAGGCGCGCCAGATAATCGCGCCCCAGCGGATCAGTGCCAAGGAGGTGATCCCAATTGCCCTTGGCATACCATAGCGGCGGGATCGTGCGGCGCGTCAGATCCTGCGCATAAGGGTCGTGCGTGGCGAGAACCTGAGCAAAAACGGCAAGAGTGACAAAAACGCCGATCAACGCCAGGCCGATCATGAGCGCCGGCTCGCGGACCGCGCGGTGTGCAAACCCCGTGGCGGCGCTGTCCTCGGCTGCCGATGGGCTTGGCGCTGCGGCGATCGTCATCTCATGCCACACGGATGCGCGGATCAAGCCAGGCATTGGCAATATCTGCCATCAGCGTCAGTCCGACATAGACGAGGGAGAGCAGGAGGACGACCACCTGCATGACCGGAAAATCCTTGTTGGCGATGCTCTGATAGGCGAGGTAGCCCAGGCCATCGAGGGCGAAGATGGTTTCAATCACCACCGAGCCGCCAAGCAGGAACCCTAATTGAACCGCCGTCAGGGCGACCACCGGCACGATGGCGTTGCGCAGCGCATGCTTGAAGATGACCAGCCGCGCCGGCAGGCCCTTGGCGCGCGCGGTGCGGACATAATCCGCCGACAGGACCTCGATCATGCCGGCCCGGATGAGCCGCATGAAAGCCGGCGCGGCATAGTAACCAAGCGCAATCGTCGGCATGACGAAATGCTTCCACGTGCCTGATCCCGACACGGGCAGCCAGCGCAATGTGATCGAAAAGACCATGATCAATAACAGCGCGAAGAAAAAATTCGGCAATGCCTGCCCGATGACGGCCAGGCCAAGCGCCAGCCGGTCAATCAGGCTGTTGCGGTAAAGAGCAGCGATGATGCCAAGGGGGATGGCAATGAGAAGCGAGAAGACGAGAGAGGAGAGCCCGAGCACAAGTGTTGTCGGCAGCTTGGAAAGGACGAGGCTCGCTACATCGGTCTTGAAATAGAGCGAGGTGCCGAAATCACCGCTCATCACCCGCCACAGCCACTCGCCATACTGGACGATCACCGGCCGGTCGAGGCCGTAAATTTTGCGCACGGCCTCGATATCAGCCTGCTGCGCGCCCTCGCCGGCAAGCGCGGTTGCCACATCGCCCGACAGCCGCAATAGAAGGAAAGCGATGATCGACACCGCCAGCGCAACCGCCAGCGCAAGAGCGAGCCGCGTGACAACAAAACGGGCCATGGGCAGGGCCTACTTGTATCGCATCTCCCAGAAACGCGGCAGCTCGTCCGGGTATGCCTTGAAGTCAAGCGCCGCTGCCGCCGCGTAATAAACCGGCAGCGAGTAAAGCGGGACTGCATAGGCCTTGTCGGCGATGATCTTGAGCGCGCCTTTATAGGCGTCCTTGCGCGTCGCCAGATCGACCGAATTATCACCTTTGTTCAGCAGGTCGCGCACCGTCTCGTCGCGGGTGATATCTTCGGCTCGGAAGGCAAAATAATTAGGTGTTGAAGCCGACGTGTCGTTGACCGAAAACGACCCCCAGGTCTGGTGGGTCAGCATCGCCTTGCCCGACGTGATCACATCACGAAGGGCGGCGTATTGCAGGAAGCGCAGATTGGTGCGAATGCCGACCGCCTTGAGATAGCCGATGATGGCTTCCGTCTGGTTGCGTTCGCGGTAGGCGACGATGTCGAGATCAAGACCGTTGGCAAAACCAGCTTCGGCGAGCAATGCTTTCGCCTTGGCCGGATCATAGGCGTAGCGCGCAGCCCCCTCATCGGTACAGCCAACCTGGGTGGGGAAGCAGATCGTCGCCAGCGGGCGCGACCCCGCACCGACAATGTTCTTCACCATCGCTTCGCGGTCAATTGCATGGTTGATCGCCCGACGCACCCGCTCATCGCGCAGCGCGGGCGCTGGCGTATTGTCGAGAATGTTCATCTGCATGAACACAATGCGCATCGTCTCGCCGGAGACGACCTGGAGCGTCGGTACGGCCTGCAACTGGTCGGCCTGGTCCTTCGGCACGCTCATGATGAAATCGAGACCATCGGACAGAATTTCTGCCAATTGCGTCTGACGATCGGGAATAAAGCGAATGTCGATCCTGTTGATTTTTGCCTGCGCCTTGGGGGAGGCTTTGAAATAGGCGGGGTTCCGCTCCAGCGTGATGGATTTGCCCGGTGAGTAGGCCGTGACCTTGAACGGGCCTGAACCCACCGGCTTCTCGTTCTGCCCCTTCGGGCCAACCTTCTCATAATAGGCATGGGGGTGGATCACCACCGGGCCAGCGAAATATTCGATGGCTGCCGGAAACACCTTCTTGGTCGTCACGCGGACGTGGTATTTGTCGATCTTCTCCGCCTTGTCGATCCAGCTCACATTGGTCTGGGTTACGACTTTGCTTTCAGGCTTTGACACAAAATTCAGCGTATAAACCACGTCATCGGCGTCGAACTCGTCGCCATTATGGAATGTCACGCCCTGACGCAGCATGAATTCATACGTTCTGTCGTCAATCTGCTTCCAGCTTTCGGCGAGCTGGCCCTTGTACTCATTCGTCTGCGGATCACGATAGATCAGCGTGTCCCACACATGCTGGCCGATAATGACGCCAATGCGGACATTGTTGAAATAGGGATCGACATTCTCCGGCGCCTGATCATAGGCAAAGCGGATGGAGTTATCGGCCTTGCCGGCGCTGGCAGGAAGCGGCGCGACAAAGACCCCGAGCGCCAGGACAAATCCCACAATCCATTTGCCAGCCATCATCCATCTCCCCTGCCAGACCATACCCGTCCGCTCCGCCATTCTGCCGAGAACGAGGCTGCAGGCAAGCCGGTTGTTTATTCGCGAGAAATCCCGACAGCCTCGCCGTCGGCGAATTCGGCAAGGATCGCTGCCGTATGCTGACCCAGAGCCGGGACCCCATCCATGCGCCCCGTCCATGCGCTGCCCGCCACCGGCATGAGGCTGGGGATGGCTCCGTTGGGTGTCTCGACCATGCCCCATCGGGCGCGAGCGGCAAGTTGCGGGTGCGCCCACACATCGGCAAGGCTGTTCACTCTCGCCGTGCCGATGCCGGCGTTATCGAGCCGGGCCATCGCCGTGGAGGTCGACAACCCGGCAAGCGTTGGCACGACGATATCGTCAAGCAGCGCGCGGTGCTGCGCCCGCCCGGCATTGCCACGAAAACGCACATCGCTGGCCAGATCCGGGCGCTCAAGAACGATAGCCGCAAAGCTCTCCCATTCGCGGTCGTTCTGCAGGCCAAAGAGCACCACGCCATCCGCCGTCTTGAACGGCCCGTAAGGGTAGATCGTCGCGTGCTCGGCACCTGAACGGGATGGCGGGCTCGCCCCGTCACAGGCGTAGTAGAGCGGATAGCCCATCCATTCGGTGAGCGCTTCCAGCATCGAGATATCAATGATGTCACCCTCGCCCGTTCGTTCCCGCCGGATGAGAGCGGCCAATATCGCGCTTTCCGCCGCAACGCCCGCAGCAATATCGACTATCGAAATGCCTGCCTTGACGGGTGTCTCCGCAGTTCCGGTGATTGACAGGAAGCCGCCCTCTGCCTGGATCAACAGATCATAGGCTTTGCGCGCCGACCACGGCCCCCCTTCGCCGTAGCCGGAAATCGAACAGCAGATGAGACGGGGATGCGTTGCCCGCAAGGCTGGCGCATCAAGACCAAGGCGGGCAACGGCGCCCGGCGCCAGATTCTGGATAAAGACGTCGGCGTGCGCGATGATGCGCTTCAATGCCGCAACATCATCGGCCTGCTTGAGATCGAGCGTCAGACTTTCCTTGGAGCGGTTGCACCATACGAAATGGCTCGACAGGCCACGCGCCCGCTCGTCATAGGCACGCGCAAAATCGCCGCCATCCGGGCGCTCGACCTTGATCACCCGCGCGCCCTGGTCGGCAAGCCTGCGGCTGCAATAGGGCGCGGCAATCGCCTGTTCGAGCGACACAACCAGCAACCCGTCGAGAGGGCGGGTCACGAGATCACATCCTGCCGGGCGATCTGGGCCTCAGCCCGCATGGCCACACTGCCATCATCCTTGCACGCCCACAGCTTGATTACACCCTCGCCGTCGGGCGGCGACCCGTGCAGGGACAAATTGGCTCCGTCAAAGGCGGGGGACAAGGCACGAAAGCGGTAGGTCGCGACGGTTGCTCCCGGCATATGACGATGAACAAGATCAAGGAGCAGCGTCGCAATCAGCGGTCCATGAACGACGAGGCCCGGATAGCCCTCGACCGCCGTCACATAGGGTCTGTCATAATGGATGCGATGACCATTGAAGGTGAGCGCTGAATAACGAAACAGCAGGACGGCATCGGGCACAAGATCGCGCCGCCATATGCCCGCAGGAGCCGTTTCGCCAGAAAGCTTGACCGCCGCACCCGTGGCCCCGCGATAGACGATATCATGCTCATCGCTCACCAGCAGCGCGCCGCCTGCCTGCGAAATCTCATGGCGAACGGTGACGAACACCAGTTCGCCCGAGGCGCCCTGCTTGCGCGCGACCGAGGCAATTGTCGATCGCCGCTCGACCGCCATGCCGATGCGCATATCGCCATGAAAAGTCAGGCGGCTGCCAGCCCACATGCGCCGTGGCAGGTGATGGACCGGCGGCAGGAACCCGCCGCGCAACGCGTGACCGTCCGTTCCGATCTGTGATTGCGGCGTCTGCGGCAGGAAGAGGCACCAATGGCCGAGCGGACGCAGCGCCGCGCCATCCCCGCTCACACCTGAATCAAGCGTTGCGTCCAGGCGATCGACAAGGCCGGCCGTCACAATGTCGTGCGCCATCTCGCTGCGCCCGATCCAGTCCTCATAGGCGTCGCTCATCTTCCCTCCCCTGCAAACAACCAGGATATCCCTCGCCAATCGACAACGGAAACTGGCAGGATGGCAAGCACGCGACCCACCGCGTTTCACATCAGGGAAAACATCATGGCTGAAAGCGAACAATTCAACAAAGGCCTCGAAATCCGTCGCCAGGTGCTGGGGGCTGATTATGTCGATGGCTCGATCGCCCGCGCCGACGACTTCATGATGGCGTTTCAGCGCATCACCACCGAATGGTGCTGGGGCTTTGCCTGGACCCGTCCGGGCCTTGATCTCAAGACGCGCTCGATGCTCAATCTCGCCATGCTGACCGCACTCAGCAAGCCAAGCGAACTGAAGCTTCATGTCAAAGGGGCGCTTGCCAACGGCGTCACCGTGGAGGAGATCAAGGAAATCATCCTCCACGCCACCGTCTATTCCGGCATCCCCGCCGGGCTTGAAGCCTTCAAGGCTGCCCATGAGGTGCTGAAGAGCGAAGGTGCCCTCTAACCCGGATGATTTTCCCGGCGCATATGAAACGTCGGCAGGCCGGAGCGCGGGTTCTCCGCTGTTGCCGCCACGACAAAGCCGTGGCGGCGGTAAAAGGCGAGCGCCCGCACATTGGCCTGGTTGACATGAAGGTCAAGGCCGCCAGGACAGCGCACTTTTGCATACTCCATGAAGCGCGCCGCCAGCCCGCTACCCCACTGCTCGGGGTCGACAACGATCTGGTCGATATAGCCGGTCGCCGGGGTCAGCACGAGAAATCCCGCCAGCCTGCCATCATCACCTTCACCAACCAGCACCTCGCCAACCGGCAGCATCTCATTGACCCAGCGCGCGCGCCACCACGGCAGACGGGCGGCAAAATCAATCTCGGGCAGGGTGTGGCGCCAGGCGCGTTCCCACACGATGAGTGCCGGCTCAAGATCGGCCTCGCGATAGGGTCTGAGGCGCCATTCCACCTCGCGGACGCTCTGGTTCACTAGCGCTCCGTCAGCTTCAGTTCGATCCGCCGGTTGCGCGACAGGCTCTCGACATCATCGCCCGTCTCGATGGGCTGGAATTCACCGAAGCCGGCGGCCACCAGCCGTTCCGCCTTGACACCGCGGCTGATCAGGTAGCGCACCACCGAAATCGCCCGCGAGGCTGACAATTCCCAGTTGGAGGGAAACTGCCCGGTTGCAATCGGTCGCTTGTCGGTGTGGCCATCCACGCGCAAAACCCAGTTGATTTCCGCGGGTATCTGTCCTTCGAGATCGACCAGCGCGGCTGCCAGCTTGTCGAGTTCGGCCTCGGAGCCCGGCTTTAATTCATTGAGCCCCTGATCGAAGAAAAGCTCGGATTGAAAAACGAAGCGATCGCCCACCACCCGCATATCGGCGCGGCTGCCCAGAATATCGCGCAAACGGCCAAAAAAGTCGGAGCGATAGCGCGACAATTCCTCGACCTTCAACGCCAGCGCCACATTAAGCCGGCGCCCGAGATCAGCGATGCGCGATTGATTGTCGCTGTCACGGGTCTGCGAGACCTGAAGGGCTGCTTCAAGCGAGGTCAATTGTCGCCGCAGCGCCGATATCTGCTGGTTGAGGGCCTCGATCTGCGCCAGCGCGCGTTCAGCAACCCCGCGCTGATCCTCAACCTGGCGCGCCAGACCGGCAAGCCGCGCATCGCCATCGCCGCCTTGCTGGCGGGCATTGTCAACCTCGATCTGCAGGCGCGCCCGCTCGCGGGTCGCCTTTTCGAGATCCCCGGCAAGCGTGCCGACACGACTTTCCAGCTCCTGCTTGCCGGAACGCTCGAGGCCAAGCAGCACCGTCAGATCAGCAATCTGGCGATTGAGACGACTGAGCACCGCATCGCGCCCGTTCAGCTCCTGCGACAGGTAGAACTGCGCCAGAATGAAGACCGACAGCAGGAAGATGAAGACCAGCAGCAGCGTTGACAGCGCATCGACGAAGCCCGGCCAGTAATCCAGCCGTTCACGCCGCCGTGCCCGCCCCATGATGCTCATGGGCGACGCTCAGCGCGGACAGCGATAATCATCTCTTCCAACCGCTTCAATGTCTGGTTCTGGTTGGCATTCTGGTTTTCAACCCAGTCGCGGATGAGTTGCTGTTCCTGGCGCATGTGCTGCACCAGCCCCTGGATACCCTCGCTCAAGGTCGCCATCGCTGCTGTCGATTTGGAGGTGCCTTGCGTGTCGCTGAGCTGGCCGCTGATGCGCTCCAGCATGGCGGCAAGATCGCCCGACATCAGCGAGGCCGGCGCCGGCGCCGCCCCTGAAGATTCGCTCATCACCTCGGTCTGCGTCGACAGCCAGTTTTCAAATTCCTGGAAGAAGCGGTTTTGCGCCTGCCCCGCCTGCAGATCGAGAAAGCCGAGGATCAGCGATCCCGCCAGTCCGAGCAGCGAGGATGAAAAGGCCGTGCCCATCCCGGCCAGCGGCGCAGCAAGCCCCACTTTGAGATTTTCCAGCACCGATCCGCTTTCGCCGACCCTGACATCAAGGGCAGAAATCGTCTTGCCGATGGAGGTCACGGTCTCGGTGAGGCCCCAGAATGTGCCAAGCAGACCAAGGAAAACCAGCAGCCCGGTCATATAGCGCGTGACGTCGCGATCCTCATCCAGCCTGCCGCCCAGCGAATCGAGGATGGAACGCATAGCCGCCGGGCCGATCTGCACCTTGCCCACCCGGTCGCCCAGCAGCGCTGCCATCGGCGACAACAGCACCGGGCCCCGCACCAGTACCTTGTAGGGCACATCGCTCCCGCCACGATAGGCATTGGCCCAGCGCACTTCGGGAAACAGACGTGCCACCTGCGCCAGCACCAGAATGATCCCGAGCGCCAGCACCATGACGATAACGCCATTGAGAAAAGGATTGGCGGCGAACGCCACGAGAAGCTGTCGGTGGGTAGCGGCAACCACAAAGATCACCAGGATCAGAAACAGCACCATCCTGATCAGAAAGATATGCGGTGAGGAGAGCTTGGTCGGATCGCTGCGCTCCATGACACCTCCAGGGAATGCGAACAGAAACAAAGGCGCGTCAGATACGAGTTGTAGTGATGGTTCGTGACAAAATAGCGGTACCCGGCATGCCCCGTCCAGCACCCCGAGGCCGGCCTCCTTAGGCCGTTCTAGCGAGCGGGCGCCAGCAACCGCAGCAATTCGCCATGGACCGTTTCATTGCCGGCAACCACATCGCCATCCTTCAGCATATTATCCCGATCAGAAAAATCGCTGACCAAACCACCGGACTCGCGCACCAGAACGATGCCCGCCGCCATATCCCACGACGACAGGCCACGCTCCCAGAACCCGTCGAAACGACCAGCGGCAACAAAGGCGAGGTCGAGGGCGGCGGCACCGAACCGCCGGATACCGGCAACACGCGCCATCACCAGCTTCAATTCTTCGACATAATTGGCATGGTTGCCACGCCCCATATGCGGCACGCCTGTACCAATCACGGTGCGCGACAGGTCGCTTCGCGCCGACACGCGCAGGCGGCGCCCGTCAATATAGGCGCCCTTGCCGCGCTCGGCGACAAATAACTCATTCGTGATGGGGTTGAGCACGACACCAGCGATCATCACCCCTTCGCGCTCAAGCCCGAGAGAAACCGCAAAATGGGGGATGCCGTGGAGAAAATTGGTCGTGCCATCCAGCGGATCGATATGCCAGCGATGGGTCCGGTCGCTACCCTCGATGATGCCTGCTTCCTCCATCACCAGCCCGTAGCCGGGGCGGGCATGTTCAAGAACCTGACGGATGGTCTCTTCGGCCCGCCGGTCCGCCGCTGAAACGAAATCCCCCGGCCCCTTGATCGACACCTGCAGGTTCTCGACTTCGCCGAAATCGCGCGCCAGACCCCGGCCGGCCTTGCGCACCGCTTCGACCATGACATTGAGTGTAGCTGAACGCTGCATGGGATCCCTGTGTATCAGAACGGCTGGCGAGGTCGTGCCGCCTTGCGGTCACCGCCTTTGGTGGTCCACGAGTGGCCAGCCTCACGGCCGGCGGCTAATTAACAGGCTTTGTGCCGTTTGCCCATCAGCGCCGCAGCGATATCTCATTTGCGTTCTTTACCTCGCGCACCTTGATATCAGCCTGCGCCCGCTCGGTCGGTGTCAATTTCGACAGCTCGATATCAAGTGTCGGGTCCGCCAGCCCCTCATCGCGCGCCAGCATATGCAGCATCGCACCCTCGATAACGTTGAGGGGAACGCCACGCCCGAGGAAATAGAGGCGTGCCAGTCGATTGCGGGCGATAGGGTTACCATGACCGGCCGCCCGCTGTAACCATCCGGCTGCCGCCGTTTCGTCAGCCCGGATGCCTTCGCCACGAAACAGGCGGATGGCATAATCAATCTGCGCTTCGACCAATCCCTCTTGCGCAGCCAGACGGAGAAGCTCATTGGCTTCCACCGCATTGGGTGGACCCCCCTCGCCGCTGATCAGCATCTGCGCCAGGGCATAGCGCGCATCGCTGTTTCCCGCTTCCGCTGCCTGGCGGAACGCTTTGGCGGCTGCGGAAAAATCAGGCGCCCCGTTGATCCCTTCAAGCTCCAGCAGGCCAAGGTTATAGGCTGCTTCGACATGGCCGGCGCCGGATGCCTGCTTGAACAAATTGTATGATTTCTGGCGATCACGCTTGACCCCGCTACCCCGCAGATGCAGCAGCGCCAGCGCGAACCGGGCCTCCCGATCTCCCCGCGCCGCGGCAAGCGCGTACCAGTCACCCGCCTTGCTGAAGTCCTGAGGCACGGCGAACCCTTGGGAATAGAGCTCACCCAGCAGCGTCATCGCTGCCCGGTCACCCTCACCGGCCTTGACGGTTGCAAGGTGAAAGGCGGTGAGAAAGCGCCCGCGCTGGTAGGCGGCGAACGCATCATCGCTCGGGCCATCGGGTGCGGACGAATTCACTTCGACAGACGAGACACGGGGACGAAACGACGGCACCGGTCGCGATGTGTCCTCGGCAGCGTGAAGCGTGGAGGTGATGATGGTGGCGCATGCGCAGATCACCAGCATCGGGTAATTTTTCATGCTCATCACCCTGCAAATGCCGCGTCGATAGCGCTCTGGGCTGCACGGATGTCATCGCCGCTGCGCCAGATCCGTGGACCCAGCGCGATAAAATCCGCTCCCGCCCGCGCCAGCCCGCCGACACTCGCCAGATCAGGCGCACATATCACGCACGGGGCGACGAACAGGCTCTGCCACCATTCGGCACGCTCCAGCAGCATGTCAGGATCATTGGCTTGCGGGTTGTCAGGGTGACCGAAGAAAACGTAATCAGCCCCCGCTTCACCCGCCTCCATCGCCGCATGGCGTGTCGGCAGGTTGGCAGCGCCGACGATAAGGCCCGGTGACAGCGCCGCGATCACCTCTTCGAGCGCCGTGATATCGCCATCGCTGTGGAAGCCATCAGCGCCGAAACGTTGTACCAGACGCGCATCCCCGCGCAGAATAACGGCGACATCGCGTTTCTGCACCAGTTCGACGAACGGCCTTGCCAGCGCAGCGAACGCCTTGCCTTCGACCGCCGGTTCGGCGATGAGCACGCTGGCGACATCTCCCGCCGTCAGTGCTGCCGCCAGATGCTCAAGGCCCTCGCTTGCTGTGAGGGACGCAACCAGAAAGAGCCGCGTGCGGAGCCGGACAATCTCGCCCTCATCCCGGTTTTTCTTCGATTTAGTCATAAGCTGTCCATCATCCTGCGGCTGCAGCGCATCAGTGAGCGATCACAAGCCCGACCATATCCGCATGACGATTTGCGGCAACATTACGGTATCTGCTCAAGCAAATGGCTGCATATCATTCATGCACATTGTGACGGCGCGCTCCAGCGCTTAGGATCACCCCTGAAGAATACGGAGGAACAACCATGTCTGCGGCTGCCTATGATCGTGACCTAGACAAGAACGCTGCGAATTTCCAGCCTTTAACGCCGCTGACCTTCCTGGCCCGCTCGGCCCTCACCTTCCCCGACCACACCGCCATACTCCATGGCCGGCAGGCCATCACCTATCGCGATTTCTACGCCCGCTCCAGGCGCCTCGCCAGCGCATTGGCCCGGCGCGGCATCAAGCGGGGCGATACGGTCTCTGTCATGCTTGCCAATACGCCGCCCATGCTGGAGGCTCATTACGGCGTGCCGATGACACGCGGCGTGTTGAACACACTCAACACGCGGCTTGATGCGGCCATTCTCGCCTTCACGCTTGATCACGCCGAAACCAAAGTCATCATCACCGATCTTGAATTTTCGAAGGTGATGAAGGAGGCCCTTGCCCTTGCGAAGGTGAAGCCGCTGGTTGTCGACTACGCCGACCCGGAATTTGCGGTCGAGGGCGAGCGTCTCGGCACCCTGGATTATGAGGCACTGATCGCCGAGGGCGATCCCGCCTTCGACTGGCTGATGCCGGATGACGAGTGGGACGCGATTTCGCTCAACTACACGTCCGGCACGACTGGCAATCCGAAAGGCGTCGTCTACCACCATCGTGGCGCCTCGCTGCTGGCGGTAGGCAATGTGGTGACGACCGCCATGGGCAAGCACCCTGTCTATCTGTGGACGCTGCCGATGTTCCACTGCAATGGCTGGTGCTTCACCTGGTCGCTGTCGGCAGTGGCCGGCACCCATGTCTGTCTGCGCTGGGTCCGGGCACCGGCCATGTACGAGGCGATTGCCAGACACAAGGTAACCCATCTGTGCGGCGCGCCCATCGTTATGTCGACCCTGCTCAACGCGCCCGAACCCGACAAGCAGCCCCTGCCCCATGTCGTTTCGTTTTTTACCGCCGCCGCCCCGCCGCCGGAAGCGGTCCTCAGCGCCATGCAGGCGGCCGGTTTCAACGTCACTCATCTCTCTGGGCTGACGGAAACCTATGGGCCGGCAGTGGTGAACGACTGGAAAGCCGAATGGGACCATCTCGAACCAGCCGCCCGCGGAGCCAAGAAGGCACGCCAGGGGGTGCGTTATGCCGCCCTTGAAGATCTGACCATCATGAACCCTGAAACCATGGAAAAGGTGCCGGCTGACGGCCAGACCATCGGCGAGATCATGTTTCGCGGCAATGTGGTGATGAAGGGGTATCTGAAAAATCGCGAAGCGAGCGCCGAAGCCTTCCATGGCGGCTGGTTCCATTCCGGCGATCTCGGCGTCATCCACCCCGATGGCTACATCCAGATCAAGGATCGCTCGAAGGACATCATTATTTCGGGCGGTGAGAACATTTCCTCCATCGAGGTGGAGGACACGCTCTACAAGCACCCATCGATCCAGGCAGCGGCTGTCGTCGCGAAGGCTGACGAGAAATGGGGCGAGACGCCGTGCGCCTTCGTTGAATTGCGCCCCGGCGCCAGCCTTACCGCGAACGAGGTGATGGCGTGGTGCCGCGACCATCTGGCAGCCTATAAATGCCCCCGCACCGTCATCTTCACCGAGTTGCCTAAAACATCGACCGGCAAAATTCAAAAATTCAGGCTGCGCGACATGGCGAAATCTGTATAACCGCGTCTTGCACGCTGTCGGAGGCCGTGCGGCAATTGTCGATGTCTGACGTCGCCGATACCGGTCGGGAACAAAAGGGAAAAGGATCTCATGCCTGCGCTCAAAGCTTATTCCATCCGATCACTGCTGGCTGCCTGTACGCTTATCGTGATGGCTGTCCCCGCTTTGGCGCTCCCCAACGACAAATGCCGCACGACTGGAACATTTGACGAGTGGATGACCGGCTTTCGTGCCGAGGCCGCCGCAAAAGGCATCCGCCCCGATGTCATTTCAGCAAGCCTTGACGGCGTGACCTATGATCAGAAGGTCTACAATGCCGATCGCGGACAGGGGGTGTTCCGGCAAACCTTCGAGCAGTTTTCCGCCCGCATGATTTCCTCCTATCGCGTCCAGAAGGGGACGAGCCTCCTGAAGCAGCATGCTGCCCTCCTCCAGCGCATCGAGAAGGAATTTGGCGTTCCTGGCCCGGTGATTGTCGCCATCTGGGGCCTTGAGACCGATTACGGCGCCAATATCGGCAATATCCAGTCGATCCGCGCGCTTGCCACCCTTGCCTATGATTGCCGTCGCTCGGCGATGTTTCGCGGCGAATTGCTGGCCGCCCTGCAGATCGTCCAGCGCGGTGATCTGAAGCCCGCAGCCATGAAGGGCGCATGGGCGGGCGAACTCGGACAGACCCAGTTCCTGCCCTCTACCTATCTCAAATATGCCGTTGATTATGGCGGCGGGCGCGACCTCCTGCGCAGCCCGGCTGATGTGCTGGCCTCAACCGCCAACTACCTCAAGGGGTATGGCTGGAAGCCCGGCCAGGGCTGGGAGCCGGGGCAGCCGAATTTCGAGACGATCCTGTTGTGGAACAAGGCACAAGTCTACGCCAAAACGATTGCTGCTTTCGCCAGCCGGCTTGCCGAGGCAAGCGGCTATCAGGCCAGTCGCTGAGCGCCGGCTTGCCCGGCAGGTCGCCGCTTTCAATTGGCTGTGACCTGCTGACCGGTCGCTGGACCCAACAAAACGCCGCCGGCCATCAGGCGCAGCGGCGTCAGCGCCGTGACAGGTCGAACCTGCCAGATCAAATCTAAAAAAACGAACGCTTCAGTGCAGCGACGCACCACCTTTGAGTTTTTCTATCGATTCTTTTATTCGCAGCTTCTTACGCTTCAACTCGACCAATTTAAGCGGGTCCGTTCCCGGATGTGCCAGAGTGGACTCGATTTCACGCTCCATCATCTGATGGCGCCGTTCGAGTTCCGCGATGCGCGCGGTCACTGCCATAGACTGCCTCCCTCATGGTTAAGCGTCACCAGTTTGTCATGAAACAAACTTCCTGTCGAAGGGCGAAATTGTCTTGTGAGGACAAAACTTGTTACATGGTGACTTGCTCGTTGATATCTTCCCGGACATAGTCGTTGACAGCCATGAATGACGCCTCAACCATAGAAACCGCTGAAGAAACCGAGCTGCGCAGCCTGCTGGCGCATCTCAAGGAAGAGCATCGCGATCTGGATGCGGCGATTGCCGCCCTCCAGGCAGCCTCGATCATTGATCGATTGCAGATCCAGCGGCTGAAGAAGCGCAAACTGGCGCTGAAAGACCAGATCGGCAGCATCGAATGCAGCCTCATTCCTGATATTATCGCCTGACGGCAGCAATCAGCGTGTCGATCTTAGCTTGTATGAACCTGCCATTGCGGCGTCATAATTAAGTATGGCCGGGAATTGACCACAGCGCCCCATTTCGGATACCGCACCTGCCTGGGAGCGCGACAATGACGCAAAACTCGCCGGCGGTCGCCGTCATCATGGGTAGCCAGTCTGACTGGGAAACGATGCGCCATGCCGTCGAAACCTTGACGGCGTTGGGGATCGAGCATGACACGCGCATCGTATCGGCGCATCGCACGCCCGAGCGGCTCTACGACTACGCCAGAGGCGCGCGCGCTGCCGGCTTCAAGATCATCATCGCCGGCGCGGGTGGTGCGGCTCATCTGCCGGGGATGACCGCCGCCCTCACCTCCCTGCCCGTTTTCGGTGTGCCGGTGAAAAGCGAAGCCTTGTCGGGCCAGGATTCGCTGCTGTCGATCGTGCAGATGCCGGCCGGCATTCCCGTCGGAACGCTTGCCATCGGCAAGGCTGGCGCCATCAATGCAGCCCTCCTTGCCGCAGCCGTTCTTGCACTGGAGGATAACGCGCTTGCAACGCGGCTTGAGGCCTACCGCGCCCGCCAAAGCGCGGCTGTCGCCGAGCGGCCCATCTGACGGCGATGCTGAAACCCGGTGACACCATCGGCATCCTCGGCGGCGGCCAGCTGGCGCGCATGCTGACGCTTGCCGCCGCGCCGCTTGGTCTGAAGGTGCATATCTATGCCCCGGAGGAGGATTGTCCGGCTTTCGATGTCGCCGCGCGGCGCACAACCGGCGCCTTTGACGACGCGCACGCCCTTGCGGTCTTTGCCAAGACCGTCGACGTCGTCACCTATGAGAGTGAAAACATTCCGACCGCCCCGCTTGCAAGCCTGGAGGGCAAGGTGCGCCTGTCGCCGCCACTGCGCGCGCTGGCGCTGACCCAGGACCGCCTGCACGAAAAAACCTTCATTCGTGATCTTGGCATCGCTGTGCCGCCCTTCCATCCGGTCTCGAGCCCCGCCGATCTGGAGGCGGCCATCGCCCACACCGGCCTGCCGGCCGTGCTGAAAACGCGAAGGTTTGGCTATGATGGCAAGGGCCAGACGCGAATCACGGCGGCAGCTGACGCTCATGGCGCCTATGCCGCCATCGGTCACACACCGGCCATCCTCGAGGCTTTCGTGCCGTTTGCCTGCGAAATCTCCGTCATTGCCGCCCGCGGCCATGACGCTTCATTTACCGCCTTCGATCCGCCGGAAAATGTCCATCGCCACCATATTCTCGCAACCTCGACGGTACCCGCGACCATATCATCCTCGCTCGCTGATCAGGCAATCCAGGCCACCCGACGCATCGCCGAGGCGCTGGAATATGTCGGCACGATCGCCGTCGAGTTCTTCGTCACCGGCGATGGCGAGCTTCTGGTCAACGAAATTGCTCCACGCGTCCATAATTCCGGTCATTGGACCATCGAGGCCTGCCTGGTATCGCAGTTCGAGGCGCATATCCGCGCGATTGCCCATTGGCCGCTGGGCGACACGCGGCGCACCCATGATGCCGTGATGACCAACCTCATCGGCGATGATGCGGGACAATGGGACAGGCTGATCGCGCAACCCGCGACGCATCTTCATCTCTACGGCAAACGCCATGCCCGTGCGGGCCGCAAGATGGGACATGTGACGCGGCTGGGCCGTCCATCGCTCACTTGAATTTTGCCATCGTATCCCCTCAAAGCTTGTAGACAAATTAAGCGTCGTTTGATATTGAAACGCTCCACATTGGGCTTTGCTGTCCGATGCCGGAGCAATTTTGGGGCGGACGCAGCGGCCCCGAAAGCCTGCATGAAACCCGTGCAATCCTGTCGCGACCGGAATCGAAGGTCGTGCATTTCAGTTTTCGGTCCTCTGCGATGGGCCTGAAAGCAAGCCGTGAAGAGGAAGAGAACGCGTGCAAGTCATCGTTCGCGACAATAATGTCGATCAAGCGCTGAAGGCGCTGAAGAAGAAGATGCAGCGGGAAGGCATCTTCCGCGAGATGAAGCTTCGTGGCCATTACGAGAAGCCCTCGGAAAAGCGCGCCCGCGAGAAGGCGGAAGCCGTGCGCCGCGCCCGCAAGCTTGCCCGCAAGCGCGCCCAGCGCGAAGGTCTGCTGCCAGCCCCCAAGAAGCCGGTCATGGCTGGTCCGGGCGGCCCGCGCTAGCCACTGAACGATGGCCTGTTTTGTAATGAGGCGTGGTATCGCCTCTCTTTGACCACGTTCCGGTCGCGAATTCGGGCAGACCCCGTGCTATGGCACGGAGCGGAACGCGGGACGGCCATGGCATATTCACCACCATCCTCACGATTTTTCTGGGCGACACTCACTGCAGTCGCCCTGCTGATGCTGGGGGGCTGCGCCGGCAGGCCGGGAGACGTCGGCGCGCTTGGGCCTGAATCGCCCACCGAGAGCATCGCCAGCCCAGACGCCAATCTCGCATCGCTTTCCGATGTCATTCGCCAGAATCCGCGTGATGCTCATGCCCTCAACATTCGCGGCACCGCCTTCGCGCAGCAGGGGCGTTATGCGGAGGCGATCAACGATTTCAACGCGGCCTTGCGCGTCAATCCGGACTATGTCCAGGCCTTGACCAACCGCGCGCTTGTCGAGCGCCGCATGGGGCGCATCGATCTGGCGCTGGCCGATTATAACGCGGCAATAACCATCAATCCTGGTTACGCGCCAGCCCTGATCGGGCGCGGCACGATCAGCCGCCAGGCGGGCCGGATGAGCGAGGCGTTCGCCGATTTTGAGCGCGCCATCAAGATCAGATCAGATGATCCGCAGGCATTCCATAACCGCGGCCTCATCTATCAGGCGCAAGGGCGCAATGATATCGCCATCGACGATTTCACCACCGCCATTGGCCTTGGTCCGACCGCGCCGGAACCCTATTACGCCCGCGGCCTCGCCTATCTTGCCGGCAATGATGCCAAATCAGCGGCTGAGGATTTCACCGAAGCGATCCGTCTCGATACCCGCTTTGCCGATGCCTGGGCCAATCGCGGCGTGGCACTTGAGCAACTGGGTCAGAAAGACCAGGCCGAAAGCTCCTATCAGAGGGCGATCAATATCGATCAGAACAACACGATCGCCCGCGATGGTCTGAACCGCCTGCAGGGTGGCGGGAAGCCGGGCGGGTTTTCATTTTTCGGCATACGCAACTAAGCTCCCGAAAGATCGTTCCAGCGTATCTGTTGCTGCGCCGCAAGCGTCGCCAGGCGATAGAGTTCGGGGATCATGGTGGGATCATCCATCCGCCGCAGTCGATCGATGATCTTGCCTGACGCTTCATACTGAAGCTTGTCTTGAAGCCATTGGCGCTCAAGGCAGATATCATAGCGCAAATATTGGAATAATGGCTGGCAAGGTCCTGGGATCGCCCCCAAATCACCCAATTCGCTGTTGATCACCCACGGCGTCGGGCTGGTGCCAAGCCAGCTCATAAGCGCTTGCACCTGCTGCTGGGCGTCGCTGAGTTGGGCGACAAGGGCGCGCAACGCCACCGCAAAGGCTCGGGTGTTCCTGGCCTGCCTCTCGGTAAGCCTCAAGCGGAAGCTGCCGGTACCAATCGAGACGATCTGGAGGTGCCCAGCACCAGTTGGAAATGACAAGCCATATTGCGGTAGCGTGGCCACCATGGTCAACATGATGGCTGGATTGTTGAAGGGGCTTACCCCACCATCGACAAACAGGCCGGGCGGCATGCCGGCGACGACCGCGACCTGTTGCGGGTCGAAGAAATGAGGCGCCGCCGCAGACGCACGCAGTACCTGCTTCAAGAGATAATGGCGATTGCCGATGAAGGATTGGTCCGGCGGGGTCTCCCAATAAGTCGAGGCGGGATTATTGGTCAGTACCCACGGGCTGCCTGTATCCAGCCGTTTGGTGATGATGGCAAGTCGCGTCTGGAGATCGGCGCTGCCAAGCGTGCGCTCACCCACCACTCCATCGAGTTCACGCATCAGATTGGCTGCGTCGAATTTCGACTGGAGACCGAGGACCCGCCATGGCGAGCGCTTGAAAACACGCGGGGCTAGCCGGCGATAAAAGTCGCGCATATCGGCCGCACTATGGCCCAACGCAAGCCCGGCAGCGATGATCGCCCCCGTCGACGTCCCCCCGATCAGATCAAACCAGTCGCACAGGCGAACGCTTCGCCCGGCAATCGCCGCGACCTGCCGCTCGATCTCTTCGAGGAACGCGATTATCACCGCGCCCCTGACACCACCTCCGTCAAGCGAAAGGACGCGTCGCATCCGCTAGCCCAGCCTTGGCAAAAGTCGTGGCCCGATCGTTTCAAAACCGCACGCCGAATAATGGAGAAGCCCATCAGGCATAACAAAGTCCCGGACCTGCCTGTCGTCACGATGAAAGGCGCCGATCGCCTCAAAGGAATAAAATTCGCACGACATATTGCTTGCCGCGAACCTCGGTTGACAGGCCGTGCCTTGCAGACACCGGCCGGTAAAAAGCGATCCCTCTCGTCCCGCCCATCCAAGATGATCAGGCTTTACAAGCCCTCACAAACTCTTCACCACCGCTTCCGTTACCTTTTTCGCATCACCAAACAGCATCATGGTGTTGTCACGGAAGAAGAGTTCATTCTCGACGCCGGCATAGCCTGAACCCATGCCGCGCTTGATGAAGAGAACGGTCTTGGCCTTCTCGACATCAAGGATCGGCATGCCATAGATCGGTGACGTCTTGTCGGTCTTGGCCGACGGGTTGGTCACATCATTGGCGCCGATGACAAATGCCACATCCGCCTGCCCGAAATCATTGTTGATGTCTTCCAGCTCGAAGACCTCGTCATAGGGCACATTGGCTTCGGCCAGCAGCACGTTCATATGGCCCGGCATGCGCCCGGCCACCGGATGGATGGCATATTTGACGTCGACGCCGGCCTTTTTCAGATGGTCAGCCATTTCACGCAGCGCGTGCTGCGCCTGCGCCACCGCCATGCCATAGCCCGGCACGATGATGACACTTGCCGCATTCTTCATGATGAAGGCGGCGTCTTCCGCCGACCCCTGCTTGACCGGCCGATTCTCAACAGCGCCACCAGACCCGCCGGCAACCTCGCCACCAAACCCGCCGAGAATGACGGAGATGAAGGAGCGGTTCATGCCTTTGCACATGATGTAGCTGAGGATCGCACCCGATGAGCCGACAAGGGCGCCAACGATGATGAGCGCGGTATTACCGAGGGTGAAGCCGATGCCGGCTGCCGCCCACCCCGAATAGGAGTTCAGCATCGACACGACGACCGGCATGTCCGCCCCGCCGATCGGTATGATGATGAGAACGCCGAAAACGAAGCTCAGCACAACGATAGCCCAGAACAGCACATGGCTTTCGCTGGCAACAAAGGCGATGCTGAGGACAACCAGCAAGGCAAAGAGGCCGAGATTAACCTGATGGCGCATCGGCAGCATGATCGGCTTGCCGCTCATGCGACCATCAAGCTTGAGGAAGGCGATGATCGAGCCGGTGAAGGTGATGGCGCCGATGGCAACGCCCAGCACCATTTCAACCAGGCTGTGCTTGTGGATGGCACCCGTCCGACCGATATCGAAGGCCTCCGGCGCCGAAAGCGCACCCGCCGCTACGAAGACCGCAGCAAGACCAACGCCTGAATGGAAAGCTGCCACCAATTGCGGCATCGCGGTCATCGCCACGCGGCGGGCGACCACCGCGCCAACACCACCACCGATGCCGATGCCGGCCAGCACGAACAGCCAGGCGCCAAAGCTTGCCGGCGGATGATAGAGAAGCGTCGTCAGCGCGGCGAGCGCCATGCCGATCATGCCGAAGCGATTACCCTGACGCGAGGTGACGGGCGAGGACAGGCCGCGCAGCGACAGCACAAAAAGAACGGCGGCAACGAGATAAAGAACAGCGGCGAGATTGGCGCTCAGCATGATCAGGCCCTCACCCCTTCTTCTTGTACATGGCAAGCATGCGCTCGGTGACAAGGAAGCCGCCAAAAATATTGATCGATGCGAGGATCAGCGCCAGAAAGCCGAAGAGGCGGGCAAGGAAGGGCGCGCCATCGGCACCGGCTGCGGCATCAACGCCAACGGCCAGCAACGCGCCCACAACGATGACCGACGAGATGGCGTTCGTGACCGACATCAGCGGCGTATGCAGCGCCGGCGTCACCGACCACACCACATAATAGCCGACGAAAACTGCCAGCACGAAGATCGACAGGCGAAAAACGAAAGGATCAATCGCCCCGCCGCTGCCAGCATGGACAGCAGCGCCGGCTGCGCTTGCCAGCTGATCGGCATAGGCCTGCGCCTGGGTGGCCGCGAGCTGGGCTGCTTCTGCCGCTGCTCTGGCTTTTTCAACGAGTGCGTTGAGAGTTGTCTGGTCAGCCATCACGCCGCTCCCTTACTGTCCTGGAAGTTGGGGTGGACGATTTTCCCGTCCTTGGTCAGAAGCGTTGCCTTGATCAACTCATCATCCCAGTTAACCGCCAGTGCCTTTGTCTGCTTGTCGATCATGGTTTCAACAAAAGCCTGCAGATTGCGGGCATAAAGGGCCGATGCGCTTGCAGCCAGACGCCCTGGCACATTGAGATAGCCGACGATCTTCACGCCCTTGGCATCGCTCACACCACCGGCCTTCGACATTTCGCAATTGCCCCCGCGCTCGACCGCCAGATCGACAATGACGGAACCGGGCTTCATTGATTTGACCATCGCCTTGGTCACCAGCGTCGGTGCCGGACGCCCGGGAATGAGCGCCGTGGTAATCACAATGTCCTGCTTGGCGATATGGGCAGCTACCAGTTCAGCCTGCTTGGCCTTGTAGCCATCCGACATTTCTTTGGCATAGCCACCTGACGTTTCGGCCTGCTTGAACTCATCATCCTCGACCGCGATGAATTTGGCGCCAAGCGATTCGACCTGTTCCTTGGCGGCAGGGCGCACATCGGTCGCCGTCACCACCGCACCCAGACGCCGCGCGGTTGCGATCGCCTGCAGGCCGGCAACGCCTGCCCCCATGACGAAGATGCGGGCGGCCGGAACCGTTCCCGCTGCCGTCATCATCATCGGCAGCGCCCGCCCGAATTCCGCTGCGCCATCGATCACCGCGCGATAGCCGGCGAGATTGGCCTGGCTGGAGAGAATATCCATCGACTGGGCGCGCGTGATGCGCGGCATCAACTCCATCGCGAACGCCGACAAGCCCGCTTTCGCCATCTCGTTAAGCGCTGCGGTCTGGCCGTAGGGATCCATGGTGGCGATGACGATGGCGCCAGACTTCATGGCGCCGATCTCGCTGCTGTCGGGGCGGCGCACCTTGAGAATGATATCGGCATTTTTAAGCGCTGCCGCCTGTCCCTTGGCGATCTGCGCGCCGGGCGCCTTGTAGTCGTCATCCGTGATACCGGAGGCGAGGCCTGCCCCGCTCTCGATGATCACGTCGGCCCCGTAGGATATCAGGCGCTTCACCGTATCCGGCGTTACCGCGACCCGGCCTTCACCCTTGGCAGTTTCAGTAGCAATGGCAATCAACATGGGAGAACTCCTCCGCAAACCACAATGGGCCAGCACGACGCCCATGGCAATGCCGGGCGGACGAGGACCGGCGATTGAAAATCAGACGAGGAAAATCGCCATGGCAACCAACAGAGCCGAGGTGAGAATGACCACCCACTTCGTCAGCCCCAGGAACAGGCCATAGGTGCGCTCATGCTCTGCATAATCCATGGCGCTAACGCCCGGCTTGGTGTTTTCGAACCCCGCATTCTCAGCCATCGTCAACCTCTTGCTGTCACCTGTGCACCCTTATGGCAAAACTGGGCCTGCACCACAACCGCACAACTGGCCTAAATCGCATCAAGCGCGCTTGCTCCGACGAACGCGATCCGCAGCATGTTGGTGGCGCCCGGCGTCCCCAGCGGCACGCCGGCGATGATCGCGACCCGTTGCCCCGGCTTGGCGAATTCCTCGCTGAAAGCGATGCGGCAGGCCCGCTGCACCATATCATCCAGATTGCCCGCATCCTCGACATTGACACAATGCACGCCCCACACAAGCGCCAGGCGACGCGCCGTGTAGATTGACGGCGTCAACGCCAGAACGGGGCGAAACGAGCGCTCACGCGCCACTCTGAGCGCCGTTGAGCCGGACGACGTCCAGCACATGATCGCAGCCAGGTTGAGGCGCTCGGCAATCGAGCGCGCCGCTTCGGCGATCGCGTCAGCACCCGTCGGCTCAGGCGGCTGGCGCTGATTGGCAATGATCTGATGATAAAGAACGTCGCTTTCAACCTCGCGGGCAATCTCGTCCATCGTCTGCACCGCCTCGACCGGATACTGGCCGGCAGCCGATTCAGCCGACAGCATCACGGCATCCGCCCCGTCGAAGACGGCCGTCGCGACGTCCGACACCTCGGCCCGCGTCGGCACCGGCGCCGTGATCATCGATTCGAGCATCTGGGTTGCCACGACAACCGGCTTGCCGAGCCGCCGCGCGCTGCGGGTGATCAGCTTCTGAATGCCCGGCACCTTGGCAAGCGGCATTTCCACCCCGAGATCGCCGCGCGCCACCATCAGCGCATCCGACAATTCGATAATCTCGGCAAGCCGCTCCACCGCCACCGGCTTTTCAATCTTCGACATGACGCCGGCACGCCCGCGGGCGATCTTCTTGACCTCCGCCACATCGTCAGGGCGCTGCACGAAGGACAGACCGATCCAGTCGACGCCGGTTTCAAGCGCGGCTTCGAGATCGGCGCGGTCCTTGGGCGTGAGAGCGGTAAAGGGCAGCACGGTATCGGGCAGGCTGATGCCCTTGCGGCTTGACAGCCTGCCGCCAACTTCCGCCACCGCCTCAAGGCGCGAGGCTTCCGCCTTGACGACACGCAGCCGCAGCTTGCCATCATCGATCAGCAGCGCATCACCGGCCTTGGCGGCGGCAAAGATTTCAGGATGAGGCAGATAGACCCGTTTGGCGTCGCCCGGTGTCGGATCCTGATCGAAGACAAAATGCGCGCCGGTGGGGCACATCGCGCTGTTGTCGCCAAATTCACCCAGCCGAAGCTTTGGCCCCTGCAGATCGACCAGAATGCCGATGGGTCGCGAGAAGCGCGATTCAAGATCACGGATGATGA
>NZ_JAKFWN010000021.1:0-37510 GCF_021731865.1 Raskinella chloraquaticus (SeqCode)
TCACTCAATAATGCTGGCAACGACGCCGGCGCCAACTGTCCGCCCGCCTTCGCGGATGGCGAAGCGCAGCTTCTCTTCCATGGCGATCGGCGCAATCAGCACCACTTCCATGGTGACGTTATCACCAGGCATCACCATCTCGGTGCCCTCCGGCAGCGTCACCACCCCCGTCACATCGGTCGTGCGGAAGTAGAATTGCGGCCGGTAATTGGTGAAGAACGGCGTGTGGCGACCCCCCTCATCCTTGGTCAGGATATAGGCTTCCGCCTTGAACTTGGTGTGCGGCTTCACTGAGCCCGGCTTGCACAGTACCTGACCGCGCTCCACTCCCTCGCGCTCAACCCCGCGCAGCAGCGCCCCGATATTGTCACCCGCCTGCCCCTGATCCAGAAGCTTGCGGAACATCTCGACGCCCGTCACCGTCGTCTTCGTCGTATCCTTGATGCCGACGATCTCCACTTCCTCGCCGACCTTGACGATGCCGCGCTCGACGCGACCCGTCACCACCGTGCCGCGACCCGAGATCGAGAACACATCCTCGATCGGCATCAGGAACGGCATGTCGATCGGCCGTTCCGGCTGCGGGATATACGCATCAACCGTCTTCATCAGCTCCAGAACCGCATCATGGCCGATCGCCGGCTCGCGGTTTTCAAGCGCGCACAATGCCGAACCCTTGGTGATCGGGATGTCATCGCCAGGAAAATCGTACTTCGACAACAGCTCGCGCACCTCAAGCTCGACCAGCTCCAGAAGCTCGGCGTCATCCACCATGTCCACCTTGTTCAAAAACACGACGAGGGCGGGAACACCAACTTGGCGCGCCAGAAGAATATGCTCGCGCGTCTGCGGCATCGGGCCGTCCGCCGCCGACACCACCAGGATCGCCCCATCCATCTGCGCAGCACCCGTGATCATGTTCTTCACGTAATCCGCGTGCCCAGGGCAATCCACATGCGCGTAATGACGGTTCGCCGTCTCATACTCCACATGCGCCGTCGAGATCGTGATCCCCCGCGCCTTTTCCTCAGGCGCCTTGTCGATCTGGTCATAGGCCGTGAATGTCGCCCCGCCGCTCTCCGCCAGCACCTTCGTGATCGCCGCCGTCAGCGATGTCTTCCCATGGTCAACGTGACCGATCGTCCCGATATTGCAGTGCGGCTTGTTGCGTTCAAACTTCGCCTTGCCCATGATGCATCCTTGAGGGGTGTGAGAGGAATTTCGCGCGCCCGGTTAGGCGGTTTTTTAAGCGAGCGCAAGGGCTTTGCGCAAAGCTGGATGCAATCGGCCCTTTCGCGCGGCTAGGCGCCAGCGCTTTCCTCGGCGGTAAAGCGGCGATAGCCATCACCACGCAACTTGCAGGCCGGACAGGCGCCGCAGCCATAGCCCCAATCGTGGCGCTGCTTGCGATCACCAAGATAGCAACTGTGGGTGTCCTCGATGACGAGATCGAGCAGCCCCTGCCCGCCAAGCTCACGGGCAAGGCGGAAACTTGCCGCCTTGTCGATCCACATCAAGGGCGTCTCGATGACGAAACGGCGCTCCATGCCAAGATTAAGCGCCACCTGCATCGCTTTCATCGTGTCATCGCGGCAATCGGGGTAGCCGGAGTAATCAGTCTCACACACGCCTGTCACCAGCACAGTGAGCCCGCGCCGATAGGCAAGGGCTGCAGCAAAGGTCAGAAACAGAAGGTTGCGCCCTGGCACAAAGGTGTTTGGCAGGCCACCTGCTGCCATGTCGATGGCAATGTCGCGGGTCAACGACGTTTGCGATAATTCGCCCAGCGCCGCCAGATCGAGCGTATGGTCCTCGCCCAGTCGCTCGCCCCATAGCGGATCGAGCGCGGACATCTTGTCGCGCAGGATGGCGCGGCAGGCCAGTTCGACCACATGGCGCTGGCCATAATCAAAGCCCAACGTCTCGACACGGGGATAGCGTGCCAGCGCCCAGGCGAGGCAGGTGGTGGAATCCTGGCCGCCGGAAAACAGCACCAGTGCTCCGCTTGTGGATATCATCGACAGCTCTCGCGTAAGGAATCTGTTGCCAGGAACGGGGGCCCCTCCCTGCCGCTATTTTCTGCCCAGCATCTGGTTGGGCAGCCAGCTGACGAGATCAGGCACCGCATAGACGATCGCAACCATGACAATCATGCCTATGAAGAATGGCAGCGAGGCCAGCGCCACATAGCCCATGCTTTTCTGCGCCAGACTTTGCAGGACATAAAGGTTGAAACCCACAGGCGGCGTGATCTGCGCCATCTCGACCACCAGCACGACGAAGATGCCAAACCACAGCAGATCGATGCCGGCTGCCTTGACGGCTGGCAGGATGACGGCAGTCGTCAGCACGACCATCGAGATGCCATCGATGAAGCAACCCATGATCATGAAGACGATAGTGAGCGCAGCGATGAACCCGGCCTGACCAAGATTAAGGCCAACGATCCAGTCGGCAAACAGGCGCGGCAGGCCGGTAAATCCCATCGCCGTTGACAGGAAGGCCGCGCCCGACAGGATGAGCGCGATCATGCAATTGGTGCGGGTGGCACCAAGCGCGCTTTCCTTGAAAACGGACCATGAGATGCCGCCGACAGCAGCGGTATAGACCAGCAGGCCAACGACAAAGAGCGAGCCGACCTGATCCCACTGCGCCACGCCGCTGGCGCCCAGCACCACGGCAAGCGCCAGCGCTGCTGCCAGAACCGCCATATGACGGCGCTCCATCAGCGTGTCGATGCCTGACAGAACAAGTGCGCCCACCACCCCGAGCACCGCTGATTCCGTCGGTGTCGCCAATCCTCCATAGATGGAACCCAATACCAGAAAGATAAGCAGCACGGTTGGAATCAGCCGCCGGCTTTCCCACAGCTTCTCGCTGAGGCTCATCATCGCATCGCGCGGCGGAATTTTCTGCGGATAGAGGAGAGCGTAGGCGGCAACGATCACCGAGAAGATGAGCATCAGCAAAATGCCGGGAATGACACCGGCAATGAAGAGCCGCGCAATCGACACCTCTGCCGCCACGCCATAGACGATCATGATGATCGATGGCGGAATGAGAAGGCCAAGCGTGCCGCTGCCGGCGAGCGAGCCCACCAGCATGAAATCGTCATAGCCACGTTTGCGCAGCTCCGGGATGGTCATCTTGCCGATGGTGGCTGCGGTTGCAGCTGACGAACCGGAAATCGCCGCGAAGATGCCGCAGCCAAAGACATTGGTGTGCAGCAGCCGCCCCGGCAGCCCCTGCACCCAGGGCGCGAGGCCGCGGAACATGTCCTCGGCAAGCTTGGAGCGAAAGAGGATTTCGCCCATCCAGATGAACATCGGCAGCGCCGTCAACGTCCACGAATTGTTGGAACTCCACAGCGATGACGCAAAATTAAGCCCGATGGGCCGGGTCGTCATCAACTCCATCGCGATGAAACCGACGGCGGCGAGCGAAATCCCGATCCACACGCCCATGGTGAGGCTGAAAAACATGATCCCGAGGAGGATGAGGGCGGCAATCGACGGGGTCATGGGGTCTGACTTTCAGCGTTCGAAGGTAGGGAGTTCGGTCGCTGCCGCCGCATTCGCCATGTAACTTGGTGCCCGCCCCGTCGCCAGGCGCAGCAAATCCTCGGACAGCGCGATCAGCATCACGAAAATTCCGAAAAACATGAAGAACTGCGGCATCCACAGAGGGATCGCCAGCAAACCTTGGCTGACATCATTGAAGCGCCAGGAATCGTAGACGAAACGTCCCGTCCACCAGCTGGCCCAGCCAAGCGCCAGCACGCCAAATCCGAGGCACAACCCTTCAACCAGGCGCCGCGCTTTACCCGTGAGCCGCTCGATCAGCAGCCCGACGCGGATATGCTCCCCGCGCCGGTAGGTGGGCGCAAGCCCCAGCATACATGTGGCGACAAGCGCGTAGCCGGCGAAATCATCGGATGATTTGATCTGGCCACCGAATTGCCGCAGCGTCACATCAGCCAGAATAATGACAGCAATGGAAACCAGCGCCAGCACCGCCATCAGGGCCGTGAGGCGGTAGAGGGGGTCAAAGATGGAGCGCATCGACGGTCCTGCACAGGTTGCGAAAGCACGAAAAAGCCGGAACGCACCTTGATTGCGTTCCGGCCCTTCGGCTATCTGTCAATCACGAGCCTCAAGACAGCCCTTTCAAGATGGTCTCGCCATCCGCGCCGGCGCGCTTGGTCCATTCGGCTGCCATCGTCTCGCCGACTTTCTTCACGTCGGCGATCATTGCCGGCGGTGCCGGCTGCACCTTGATGCCTTTTTCGGCCATGGTCTTCTTGTAGCCTGCATCGAGCAGGGCCGAATTCGCCCAGCCCCTCTCTTCCGCGCTGGCAGCTGCCTTGCGCAAGATCGCCTGAACGGCTGCCGGCATGGCATCGAAGCTCGCCTTGTTCACCAAAACGACGTTTTGCGGCAGGAAGGCCGACAGATCATAATAATGGGTGAGATAATCCCAGGCTTGGGAATCAACCCCGGTGGCACCTGACGTGATCATCGCATCAATCACGCCGGTGCGGAACGCCTGGGCGATTTCAGCGGCCTGGATGGTGACCGGAGACGCGCCGATGAGCTCGGCAAAGCGCGCGGTTGCCGGATTATAGGCGCGGAATTTCGTACCCTTGAGATCGGCAAGCGATGCCAGATCCTTCTTGGCGTAGATGCCTTGCGGCGGCCACGCCACCGAGAACAGCATGACCATGCCCTGCTTTTCAAACCGCTTCTCGAGAAAGGGCCGCGCGGCCGTATAAAGCTTGCGCGATTGGGCATAGGAGGTGGCAACGCCTGGAATGGAATCAAAGCCGAAAATCGCATCCTCATTGGCGAGCGTCGATACCAGCGTCTCGCCTGCCTGCACCTGGCCCGTCTGTACGCCACGCTTGATTTCCGGCAGTTTCAGCAAAGAGCCATTGGAATGCACCGTGATATCGAGCGCACCACTGGTTTCCTTGGCAATCTCGGCCACGAATTCCCTGACATTGCGGGTATGGAAATTCCCGTCGGCATAAGGCGTCGGCATATCCCATTTGGCGCTCGCGCCCTGTGCGAACGCGATTTTACCCGAAACCGTGCTGCCAAGCGCGCTCAATGCCACCAGCTGCAAAGCGCGACGACGCGTGACCTTTGTCATGTTACCTATTCCTCTCGCTGCGATCATTCGGGCGTACGCCTGCGTGCACGCTTGCGGCAAGTGTTGACCATTTTTCCGAATTTGACAATTTAGCCGCAAATTGACGCGAAGGCCGATCCGAATGCCTCGTCATTTGATGAATGCCAGCGTCAGGATCGGAAACGCGATAATCAACCCCACTCGTATGAATTCCGCCGCCAGGAACGGCAGAATGCCCCGGAATGTCTCCATCATCGGCACATCCTTGGCGATCGTACTGATGACATAGACGTTGAGGCCGACGGGCGGATGGATGAGGCCCAGTTCGACCACAATCAACGCCAGAATGCCAAACCAGATGGCGGTGTGCTCAGCGCTCATGCCGAAATCAAGCCCCATGACGACGGGAAAGAAAATCGGAATGGTCAGGAGCAGCATGCTGAGGCTGTCCATCAGGCAGCCAAGCAGAATGTAGATCGCAACGATCACCACCATGATCAGATAGGGTGAAAAGCCGAGCGCTGCCACCCATTCAGCCATGATCTGCGGCATGTTGGTGCGCGCCAGAAACGCGTTGTACATCTCTGCGCCCAGAAGGATGAGAAAGATCATGCCAGTCTGCTCGCCGGTCGAGCGCACCGAGGCAAAAATCTCGCGCAGGCGGGCTTTGCCGATGAAGATGGCGGCAAGCGTCGCACACAGGGCGCCGACCGCTGCGCCCTCGGTTGGCGTGAAGAGGCTGGAGCCGACAAAGAAGTCGCCGTTCATGCCGACAAAAACGATGAGAAAGATCGATACCACCGGCCACGTGGCGATGATGTCCTTCAGGCGTTCGCTGAAGGGGCGTCTGGGTGTCGCCGGACCTGAGCCGGGATTGGCCCAGACGAAATAACGGATGGCGCAGAAGAAGCCAAAAATGGCGAGGGCTGCCGGAATGAAGGCGGCGAGGAAAAGCTTGGCGATGTTTTGCTGCGCCAGGATGGCGTAAATGACGAGCGGCACCGATGGTGGCACGAGAATGCCAAGCGTGCCACCCGCCGCAAGGGAGGCGGTCGACAGCGCGCCCGAATAGCCGTATTTCTTCATTTCCGGCAAGGCGACCTGCCCCATGGTGGCAGCCGTCGCCAGCGATGACCCGCAAATCGTTCCAAACGCCGCGCATGCGCCAACGGACGCCATCGCCATGCCCCCGCGATGATGGCCGAGAATGGCGCTGGCACCCTTGAAGAGCCGTGCCGACAGGCCGGAACGCGAAGCGACATTGCCCATCAGCAGAAAAAGCGGAATGACTGAAAATGAATAATTCGAGAAGGTTTCAAACGGCGTTGACTTGAGGAAGGCAAGGAGCGGCGTCAGCCCCGAGACATAGATGAAGCCACCAGCGCCCACCGCGAACATCGCCACCCCGATCGGCACCCTGATCGCAAGCAGTCCGAGCATAATGCAGAAGGACAGGATCCCGATCGAAAAATTCGACATCTCTCAATGATCTCCCGACGGCGCCGGGCCGATAACATGGTCGCGGGCGATCTCCTGACACGAGCGCACACAGCTATAGGCTACGACCAGCGTCCACAGCACCGCCGCAGCAAGCGCACCGACATAGGGATAGGCTTCGGGAAGGCGCAGCACCATGGTCGTATCCCAGTAGGAAATCTTCTCCTGCGCGCCGTGGCCAAGCTGCCAGGTTATCGTTGACGCAATAAGCAGAAATAGCAGGTTGGCCGCCAGATCAAACATCGAGCGATAGCGAACCGGCAGGTGCTGGGTGAAAAACTCGACCAGGACATTGGCGCGGCGATAATGGCAGAGTGGCAGGAAGCAGAAGATGGCGATACCACAGCCGAGCTGGACGATTTCGATGTCGCCGGGAATGGCAAGACGCGGCAGTTTCAGGCCGATGAACCCCAGCAATTCAGGCAGCGAGCGCCCGATCACGGAACCGCTTTGCACCAGCATGATCGCGATCATGACAAGCCCGCCGGCAAGCGCAAACATCTCGGTCATCCATGCAATGAGCCGACCGATAAATCCCTCCTCGGACGCGGCGGGAGCGGGCGCTGTCAACATCATCATGCTCGTTTCTGGCTGGGAACCCTGGCTGACACGATCAGCAGTGCGTCAATCCGGCCCTCGATGGCCGGATGACACACGATGCTGACCATAGGATCGGCGAGCGATCAGGCTGAATATTTGGCAATCAGCTTTTGCGCCTGCGCCAGCAGGTCCGCCCCGTTGTCGCCGGCCTTGGTGCGCGTCTCCACCCAAGCCTTGACAACGGGATCGGTTGCCTTTTTCCACGCATCAAGCTCGGCACCCGAAATGTGATGCTCCGGCATTTTTGCCTTTTCCACGGCCGCCTTGCCGATCTTGTCCCATTCGTCGAAATAGCGTCCAAGCTGACGCGAGAAATCGCCACCGGAATTATCATCAATGACCTTCTTCAGATCGGCCGGCAGACTGTCGTATTTGGGCTTGTTCATGGCGAAGAGGAAGACGATCGTATAAAGCGAGCGATCACCGTCAAAGATGCTGACCCGGTTGGTCAATTCATCAAGCTTGAGCGCGGGCACGATCTCATAGGGCATGACCACGCCGTCAACCACGCCCTTGGCCAGCGCTTCCGGCACGCCTGGCGCTGGAATCCCTTGCGGGCTCGCGCCGATGAGTTGCAGGCTGTCATTGATCGGGCGCGACGGCACCCGGATCTTCACGTTCTTCAGATCATCGGGCGTCTTGATGACCTTGTCCTTGGTGTAGATATTGCCCTTGCCATGGCAGAATACCGCAAGCGGCTTGATATCCTTCAACTCATCTTTCGAATTGGCTTCATAATAATCCCACACCGCCCGGCTTGATATCTCGCCCGTGGCGCCCGACACGAACGGCAGTTCGAAGACTTCCAGACGCGGAAAGCGGCCAGGCGTATTGCCGGCAAGCGTCCATACGATATCGACAACACCATCCTTGGCCTGATCGAAGAGTTGCGGCGGACGCCCGCCAAGCTGCATGGACGGGTAGACCTCAACCTTGATGCGTCCGGCTGATTCCTTGCCGACCTTTTCAGCCCATGGCAAAAACAAGTCTCGCTGCGCGTTGGAGGCCGCCGGCAGGAAATGGTGAAGTTTGAGGGTTACCTGCGCCTGCGCCCGGGCACTTGTAACCACGTGCGGCGCTGCCAGAGCGGCGCCAGCCCCCAAAAGAATGGTTCTGCGATTGATATGCATGCGATTTCCTCCTGAATTTTTTTCGAAGCTAGTCTTTTTGTTGAAACTTGTACAATTTAACGCACAGCGCCAACCCCACCATCCAGTCCGCTGCCGCCATAGAGCCATTGCAGGCTGTCATAAAAATCACCCGCCGACATCGAGCGCATAATTGTATTACGTAACGCCGCATGTCCATCCGCCGGATGATAAATATGGTCTCCGACAAGGCGTGACTGGATCTGGATGCGGGCTGTACGGTTCACGCGCTTCATCCGGTACGCCTCGAAGGCTCGGGAAAAATCGCCCGACGCGCCCTCAACTTCATGCGCCAGGCACACCGCATCCTCCATCGCCATACAGGCGCCCTGTGCCATATATTGCAACGTCGGATGGGCGGCGTCCCCGAGCAGGACGACGTGATCTTCGGCCCATTTGAGAATGGGGTCGCGATCACAGAGCACCCACATTTTCCAGTCATGGCCGCGATCGATGATCTGGCGGGCACGCGGATGGACATGGGCAAAGCCCGACGTCACATGCTCCTTACTCACCGGCTTGCCGGCAACCGGCTCGGGGGCGTCATTATGATAGGTGACCACCAGGTTGAACGTTTTCCAACCCGACAAGGGATAGTGAACGATGTGACATTTGGGACCGGCCCACAGCGTTGCCGCATTCCAGCGCAGGTCGTCGGGCATGTCGTGCGTGGGGATGACCGAGCGATATGTCGTATGCCCTGTCACCCGCGGCGCCCCGTCGCCGACCAACTGGCGGCGGATGGCCGACCACAGCCCGTCAGCACCGATGAGTGCCGCACCGTCAACCATGCTGCTATCGGCGAGCACGGCTATGACACCGCTCTCGTCCTGCGTGAAACCGGTAACGGCTGAGGAGGTGCGCAATTCAACCAGCGGATGCGCGAGGCACGCTTTCAGAAACACGCCATGAAGCTCGCCGCGATGAACCACCGCGTAAGGATTGCCGAAACGCTGACGGAACGGCTCATCAAGCGGAATCCGGGCGATCTCGTCTGCGGAGATGGCGTCCATCAGCACGAGCGCGTCGATATAAACCGCCATCCGACGCGCCGCGTCGCCAACGCCGAGTTGATCGAAGGCATGGAAGGCATTGGGACCAAGCTGGATACCCGCCCCGATTTCGCCAAGCTGAGGGGCTTTTTCAAGCACCAGACTGCGATAGCCTTTCTGCGCCAGGCCGATGGCAGCCGCCAGACCGCCGATACCGCCACCGGCAATGAGAACCGGTTTATCGCGCGCCATGATCGGCCTCGCCCATCTGCAATCGCCTCACATGTCGGCATCAGCCTGACGCGCGGGATGCGCGTCGGCAAAGGCCGGCAACGTGCCGCAATGCGCGGCGACGCGGTTGAGCGTGGCCAGTCTGCTCGTATCAGCACCAAAGCGGACGGCTGAAAACATCTGTGGTACCAGACAGATATCCGCCAGACCCGGCTCGTCGCCATATAGGAACCTGCCTGCCGTGCCGGCGCGGTTGACCATCTCCTCGAGCGAGGCAAGACCGCTCTCGATCCAGCGCCGGCACCATTGATCAACGCCTGTCTGATCGAGGCCATAGCTGTCGCGGACATGCTTGAGAACACGCAAATTCTGCAAGGGATGGATATCGCAGGCAATCGACAGCGCCAGCGAGCGCACATAGGCGCGGGCGAACGGATCACGCGGCAGCAATGCCGGCGCGGGATGCGTCTCCTCCAGCCATTCGATGATCGCCAGTGACTGGGTCAGAAAATGCCCCTGGCTCGCGACAGCCGGAACCATGCCATGGGGATTGAGCGCAAGGAAATCAGGGGCCTTCTGGGCGCCCTCACGCAGGTTGATGAACACCGTCTGCGGCGAGAGCCCTTTCAGATTGAAGGCGATGCGGCAGCGATAGGCGGCGGATGAGCGAAAATAGCCATAAAAGATCATGTCGCGGTCCATCTCGTGCCCTCTCACGCCCTTGGCCCTGGCTTTTGCCGTCAATTACCGGTTGCGCTCTTCGTAAAAGCCGAGCTTTTCCTGCAAAGGAGCATCATGGATGCGGATGAGGAAGGCGTCGTCCCCTTCGGCAACATGGTCGATGGCGGCGAAAACCGGCGCCGAGATCACATCCTTTGCGCTCCAGTCATGGCGTTTGCCATTGATCGTCGAATGACCCTTGCCGGCAATCACATGAAAGACCGCGCTGGCGGACCGGCGCACCGGCTTCACGCTTTTGCCCTGGCGCAGCATCATGGCGGTGAAGCCAAGCGTCGGCAGGCACGAGGCGCCCGTTTCCGGGTTGATGTAATCCAGCTCGACGATCCCGTTATCGCCATGGCGGGCGTATTCGCGCAGCGCCTGTTCGGTGCGCTTCCACGGAAAACGCATCATCGGATAGGAGGGCGGAGGGGCGATGTCACGGCGCCGGGCGGGCGCCAGACCGGCGGCGCGATACTCCACTTCCGACGGATCGGGACGATTGCGCGGCGTCTGCAAGGGCGCTTCCACGGCATAGGAGGCTTCGAGATAGTAGAACAACGGCAGATCGAGCGCATCGAGCCAGATCACCGGCTTGCTGCCACAATGGCCGTGATCATGCCAGCAACCGCCGGGCGTGAGAATGAGGTCACCCGCTTCCATCAGCAGCCGGTCGCCGTCGACCACGGTGTAGCCCCCCTCGCCTTCAACGACGATACGTGCGGCACTTGGCGTATGCTTGTGGGCGGGCGCCGTTTCTCCCGGCAGCAGGAGCTGCATGCCGACATAGATGGTGGAGGTTGCCTGCATGGCGCCTGCGCCCCGCCCCGGATCAACGAGGAACAGCACCCGGCGCTCAGCCTTTTCAACCGGCGTCAATTCGCCTGCCCTGAGCAGTAAGGGTCGAATATCGCTGAATGCCCAGCAATGAGCCTGTGTCACCGGCATCGGCGCGTCATGCGGCAGAACCTTGCGCATTTGCGGCCACAGCGGCGCCACGGCGATTTGGCTCATGGCGTCGCGGTACTCCTGCGGAAGCTCTTCCAACGTTCCAAGCTGCGTCGACATTTTGCACTCTCCCCGCTTATGCCGGTCGTGACCCAAAAACTGTCGCGCCGCGTTACCGAGCCACGCTATCAAGCCGCGCAACCACGACACCCGCCGATGTCTCGATCTGGCGCCGGCGGCCAGCGCGATGGCGAAATCAGCCACATGATCATCAAGTTTCAAGACGATATTCGCGCGATGCTATCGGCACAAGGCGCAACTTACCTTTGTTCGGCGTGGCGCAACCCGTAAAATGAGGGCGGCGGGTGACCCGCACCGGCCTATAAAAAGCGTACGCCCGAAGGAATTTGGAACAGGGCGATCTGGAGCGGGTGAAGGGAATCGAACCCTCGTATTCAGCTTGGAAGGCTGCTGCTCTACCATTGAGCTACACCCGCGTGATGGCGAAGGAGGACCACAGATCGCGGCGCCTGACAAGCCCTGCTTTGCCATCAGCCATTGCCAGACGACCGCTTCGCTCCCTAAGCTCCAAAAAGCAGGACGGGAGGCAAAACTGGAGTTTGATTTCATCATCGTCGGCGGCGGGTCGGCAGGCGCTGTTCTCGCCGCCCGCTTGAGCGAGGATATGCAGACAACCGTCTGTCTGATCGAGGCTGGCGGCACTGGCGATGGCATTCTCGTGCGCGCACCCGCTGGTACGGTTCTGATGCTTCCCGGCCGCCCCAAGATCAACAACTGGGCCTTCGAGACCGAGCCGCAGCGTGAACTCAACGGCCGGCGTGGATACCAGCCGCGCGGCAAGGCGCTGGGTGGCTCGAGTGCCATCAACGCCATGCTCTATGTGCGCGGGCATCCGAAGGACTATGACGAATGGGCCGGCCTCGGCTGCACGGGCTGGTCCTATGACGAGGTTCTGCCCTATTTCCGGCGTTGCGAGGGCAATCAGCGAGGCGCCGATGCCTGGCATGGCGGCGATGGCCCGCTGCAGGTCGGCAACCAGCGCACCCCGCATGGGGCAAGCAAGGCCTTTGTCGAGGCGGCAGGCGAAATGCAGATCAGCCGCAACGATGATTTCAACGGCCCCCGACAAGATGGCGCCGGCCTTTATCAGGTGACGCAATTCCATGCCGGTCCGCAGGCCGGCGAGCGCTGTTCGGCGGCGGCAGCCTATCTCCAGCCCCAACGCCGAAAGGCCAATCTCCACATCATCACCCGTGCCCTCGTCACCCGTATCGTGATCGAGAACAAGCGCGCCATCGGCATCACTTACAGCCAGGGCGGTGTGGCGCGACAGATTCGCGCCCGCCGCGAGGTGATCTTGAGCGCGGGGAGTTTCGGCTCGCCCCAGCTCCTGATGCTGTCGGGCGTCGGTCCGGGCGCGGCGTTGCGCCGCCATGGCATTGATGTCGTGCATGATTCACAGGAAATTGGACAGAATCTGCAAGATCACATCGATTTCATCCTGTGCTACCGCTCGCCCGACAAAACGCTGCTCGGCATCGGTCTTGGCGGCGCTGTTCACATGGTAAAATCCATTCTGCGCTGGCGCCGGACAGGCGATGGCCTGGTCGCATCGCCAGGCGCCGAGGGCGGCGCCTTCCTTTATTCAAAACCGGGGCTCGACCGCCCTGATGTGCAGCTCCATTTCGTCGTCGGCATCGTCGATGATCACGCCCGCTCGCTTCATCTTGGTCATGGCTATTCCTGCCATGTGTGTGTGCTGCGCCCCCATTCACGCGGCGAGGTCAGCCTTAAAGGCGCCGATCCCCGCCTGCCGCCGCTGATCAATCCGCGTTTCCTGAGCGATGAGCGTGATCAGGCAACCTTGATGGCAGGCGCGCGCCTCACCCGCGCCATCATGGAGGCCCCGGCCCTTGCGCCCTTCCGTGGGCCCGAACTCTATCCGCCGGCCGATGACAGCGATGCCGAACTTCTCGCCCATATCCGTGCCCGGGCCGATACCGTCTACCATCCCGTTGGCACGTGCCGGATGGGAAGCGACGACATGTCCGTCGTTGACCCCGCTTTGAAGCTGCGCGGTATTGCCGGCCTGCGCGTGGTTGATGCCTCCATCATGCCCCGCCTCATCGGCGGCAACACCAATGCGCCGACCATCATGATTGCCGAAAAAGCCGCTGATATGATCAGGCGGCAATGATTCATTCCATCAACCAACAAACGTAAGAGAATGATATGATTGACACTCTCCAGGGTGCCTGCGCCTGCGGTGCCATCCGCTATCGCCTGAACGACAAGCCGATGTTCGTCCATTGCTGTCATTGCCGCGACTGCCAGCGCCTGACCGGCAGTGCCTTCGTTGTGAACGCCATCATCGAGAACGATAACATCACCCTGCTGAGCGGCGCTCCGCGCCCCACCAGCGTGCCAACGGCAAGCGGGCGCCCTCACGACATCTACCGCTGCGAGACGTGCCAGACCGCCCTTTGGAGCGACTACGGGCATCGCCCCAATTACCGCTTTGTGCGCGGCGGCACCTTTGACGATCCAACCGCCATCACCCCCGATGTCCACATCTTTGCCCGCTCGAAACTTCCCTGGGTGCGCTTGCCGGACGGCGCCCGCGCCTTCGACGTCTTCTACGATCTCGAGGAGGAATGGCCGGCTGAGAGCCTCGCACGGAGAAAGGCGGCGCTGGGTGGTTAGTTACTTGTCCAACTTTACCCGTTATGTTCATTCAATGAGCAAAGAACCTTGAAACGAATTGCTATCACACCCGCGCTACTGCGCTGGGCGCGTGAGCGCGCCGGTGTGATGGCGGCTGGCGAGCTGACGGGTCGTTTTCCAAAGCTGCCGGAGTGGGAAGCCGGTAACATAAGGCCCACGCTGAAGCAGCTGGAGGACTTCGCGCGCGCCGTGCATGTACCAATTGGGTACCTCTTCCTTCCAGCCCCACCGGACGAGCCGCTGCCGATCCCCGACTTCCGCACCCATGACGGGCGGGGCGTGCGCCGCGCCAGCCCGAACCTGATCGACATGCTCTATGCCTGTCAGGAGCGGCAAGGCTGGTATCGCGAGTTCTCCCTCGCCAGCCGCATGCCCGAGGCTGACTTCGTGGCCAGCGTCACGGTCGACCAGCGCCCCGAGGAGGTCGCGGCGGCGATGGCCCAGCGTCTGGGCTTCGATCTTGCTGCCCGTGCCGCCTGCCGGACGTGGGAGGAGGCGTTGCGCCTCTTCATCGGCCAGGCCGAGAAGCTGGGCATCCTCGTGATGGTCAGTGGCATCGTGCTGTCCAACACTCACCGCGCGCTCGACCCGCAGGAGTTTCGTGGTTTTGCATTGGCAGACCGTCGCGCACCGCTCATCTTCATCAACAGGCAGGACAGCAAGTCCGGCCAGATGTTCACGCTTGCACATGAACTGGCGCATCTGTGGCTTGGCGCATCCGCGCTCTCCGATGCGACCGCTGCAACCCTGAACGGGCATCGCCGCGAGGAGGTATGGTGTAACGCCGTCGCAGCGGAGCTGCTGGTGCCGTTGGCAGCCTTCCGCTTGGCCGTGCAGCCCGGTGAAGCCATCGACGTGGCGATGCAGCGTCTCGCGCGTCAGTTCAAGGTCAGCACGCTGGTGATCCTGCGGCGGCTTCTGGATGCAGGCGTGCTCACGCGCGACGCCTTCGGGCAGGCATGGGCCATGGAGCGTGAACGTCTCCGTGCGCTGGCAGACGCGAGGCAATCCAGTGGTGGCAACCCGTACCGCAATGTTATCGCGCGGGTCGGAAAGCGCTTCACACGTGCAATCGTCGAGAGCACGCTTGAGGGGCAGACGCTCTACCGCGATGCCTTCCGGATGCTGGGCGTGGCCAAGACCGAGACCTTCAACACCATTGGCCGTGAGGTAGGGGCGATGCTGTGATGCGCTACCTGCTCGACACGAACATCTTCATCCAAGCACGCAACCTCCACTACGGCTTCGACTTCTGCCCGGCTTTCTGGGAATGGCTCATCGCCCAGAACGCGGCGGGCGTGGTTGGCCGCATCGACAAGGTGTCCGACGAGCTGGTTGCAGGTGGTGACGATCTCGCCGACTGGGCGAAGGCGCGTGGCGATGCCTTCTTCCTGCCCCCCGACGATCCGGTCGTGCCTGCGCTGGGGCGCGTGAGTGCTTGGGCGAATGGCCAGACCTATGAACGAGCAGCCATCGCGACCTTCCTCCAAGTTGCTGACTACTGGCTGGTATCGCACGCCCTCGCGCACCGTTGCACAGTGGTCACCCATGAGGTGCCCGCAGAGACGGTTCGCAAGATCAAGATACCCAACGCCTGCATCGGGCTAACTGTGCCCTGCATAAGCCCCTACGAGATGCTCCGGCGCGAGCGCGCCCGCTTCGTGCTCGCCCAGGCAAAATCACCATAAATGGCACATTCACAAACCGCCAGTAACAGGGCGCACTATTTACTAGCAGGACTATTCTGAGCAAAATTGGCTTTCAAGTCTGTTGATAATGAAAAATCAGGTCGCGTCAGTTCATCAAGGTATTATTTGTAGCCGCGGATCGCTGAAAAGGCGCCCGAACCCGGCGATCTGGTTCGGCGCCTCGCCGATCGCCATCAGCGCACCCCACAGCGTGATCGCCACTGAATCAAGAATAAGCGGGCCGGTTGCCGGCTCCATTTCAGCCGCCAGACGCGCGCCATTGAGATTGGTGCAGAAGATCGTCACCACGTCAGGATGTCCGGCGAGGCAAGCGGCAATCATCGGCCGCAGCGTATTCTCGTCGACCGTACCGAAGCTGAAATTGTCACGAAGGCTGAGATGGCGCTCGACCGGACAGGTGACGCCGGCCCGCGCGAAGGTGTCGATGATTGCTGCCTGCACGTCATCCGTGTAGGGGGTGACGAGCGCCTGCGTCCGCGCCCCAAGTCGCATCTGAATATCGCCCAGCGCCAGCACGCAGGTGCTCGCCCTGATGCCGGTCGCGGCCTCGATCCTGTCCTTGAGTTTCGCATCGCGCTCGATGCCGAGCCATCCCGCCGACGTCCCGTTCCAGGAAATGACGTCGACCTTGGCATGCGCCAGCAATTCGGCGGCGCGCAGGATTGCACTGTCATCAAATTGCGCCAGCGCCGGCGCATCAAGCGCAATCTCGGTGACCTTGAAGCGGCTGAAATGAGCGGTAAATCGCGGCGTGCCGGCCAGAAGCGACTGCGTCACCGGCTCAAGGACGGTATTGGATGACGGCGTCAGCATGCCGATGCGCCGGCGGCTGGTGGTGTCGATCATGTCGAAATGTCCTCTCCGGCAAAAATATGAAACAGGGCGTGCGGCGGGGCAACATAACGAAAGCCCGCCTCGGTCTCGAAACGCGCCGCGATCGCAAGCAGGGCAAGATCCGAGCCCGGCGGGCCGATGAGCTGAACGCCAAAGGGCAGACGATGCTGATGGAGGGGTGCTGGCAGCGTCACGACCGGACACCCGGCAAGCGAGACGATGAACGTGATCGCCAGATAATCGGCAATCGTCGCGAGCTGCTTGCCGTCGATCTCAGTGACGTCAGGAATAGTGTTCGGCCACGGCATCACGCTCGCGGCTGGGGCTATCAGTACGTCGAAGCGATCAAAAAAGGAGATAAACCGCCTTGTCAGAGCGGTCCGCGCCGCCTCGGCCTGCAGATAACTCTGCGCCGTGATCCCCTCGCCGCGCTGGATCCACCAGCGCACCGTTTTGCTCAACCGCTCGCCGAAGCGCTGCTCCGTTTCGCCAAATTCACGGTGGATGAGCGCCGGGCGCAGCACATTGAAGATGGCAAACGCATCCGCGCAATCGGGGTGGTCCCGGCGCACCTCGCCAAGGCTTGCGGGGAGGCCCGCGACGGCTTCAGCCAAACGCCCGCGCACTTCGTTTGCCACCGGCGCCACGCCGAAATCATCCGTCGCAGCGATCCGCAGCGCCATGCCGCTTTGCCCCCGCGGTGCCGGCTGGAATGTCCGCGACAGGGGGTCGCGCGCGTCAGGCCCGGCGCTCGCCAGCAGCGCCCGCGACAGCATGTCCACGTCACGCGCCAGAAAACCGGTGGTCGCCAGCATGTCATAGCCAAGCGCTCTTTTTGGATTGGGCAGGATGCCGGGCGTTGGCCGCAGCGAGGCGATGCCGCAGAAACTGGCCGGCGTGCGCACTGACCCGCCAAAATCCGTGCCGTGGCCAAGCTCGATCATGCCGCTTGCAACCGCAGCGGCTGATCCACCTGATGACCCGCCCGATGTGAGCGCCATATCCCACGGATTGGCCGTTGGTCCCCCCAGATCATTGCGGCAAAGAGCACCAAAGCCGAATTCGGGCGTCATGGTTTTGCCTAAAATTAAGGCACCAGCGCGCCGTAAACGGGCGACGATCAAATCGTCATGCTCTGGCACATGGTCAGCAAACAGAGCCGACCCATAACTTGTCCGCAGGCCAGCCGTATCGCTCAGATCCTTGATGGCGCACAGCGTGCCGGCAAGCTGCAACGGTGCGAGCGGCCTGTCCCCCAGTTGTCCAGCAGCCTGCCGTGCTCCTGCAGCATCTACCGTCAAAAAGGCTTTAAGTACACGATCGCCAGCGGCAATCCGCGCCAAACCCGTCTCGACCGCAGCTAAGGCTTGCGTCATGTTGGCTGGAGCGACCATTATCAATCCCACTTGCCCTGATGTGTCATGAGGCCTTGTCGATGATTATCCACACCAGCATCAGAACCGACAAGGCACGATACTTGCTTGAGTTTTCCCGCGCCATGAACTCCAGCGCCATGGGCCGCCATATTTGTAAAGGGTCGATCATTTGACGGAAAGCCTGACCACGCAATCCCTGCTGCTGGATCGCATCACGCATCGCTACGGCTCGTCGCTTGCTGTCGACGATGTGACGCTTGATATCACAGGTGGCGAACTGGTGGCCCTCCTTGGCCCGTCAGGCTGCGGCAAGACGACCTTGCTGCGCATTATCGCCGGCTTCATCAATCAGGGCGAAGGCAGCGTCATCATCGGCGGCAAGGCGATTGATCATCTCCCCCCGCACCGGCGCACGATTGGCATCGTGTTTCAGAATTACGCGCTCTTTCCCCATATGACGGTCGCTGACAACGTCGCTTACGGACTGGCGGCGCGCGGCACCGATCGCGCCACGCAGTCAGCGCGCGTTGGCGAGATGCTGGATCTCGTCAAGCTCTCAGCCATGGCGGACCGTTATCCCCGCCAGCTGTCGGGCGGCCAGCAACAGCGCATCGCGCTTGCCCGCGCGCTTGCGGTGCGCCCCTCGATCCTGCTCCTGGATGAGCCCTTCGCCGCACTCGACAAGAATTTGCGCCTCGACATGCAAATCGAGATCAAGCGTATCCAGCGCATGGCCGGCACCACCACCATCATCGTCACGCATGATCAGGAGGAGGCGCTGTCGATGGCCGACCGCGTCGCTGTCCTCAGCCATGGACGGCTTGAACAATTCGCAGCCGCGACCGAGGTCTATGACAAGCCGCAATCCTATTTCGTCAACACCTTCGTCGGTGCCTCGAACGTTCTGACCGGCAAGCTGATGGACGTGAACGGGATGGAGGGAACGGTGTCGCTTCCCGGCGGCGGCCAATGGCAGGGCCAACTGGTCGGCGCGCTGAACCGCGGCGCCATGGTCCGGATCTGTATCCGCCCCGAGCATCTGGCTTTCAGCGCCGACGCCGACGCACTGCCCGGCAAGATCGAGATCGGCCTGCCACTCGGCGCGACCATCGTCCATGAAGTACGCCTCACCGGCGGGGCCAGCCTCAAGGTCGCCGGCCCGCGGGCGATGGGGGCTCTTGCTTTGCCGCCAGGCTCGGATATCGCCGTCAAACCGGCAATATCGGGGGCTGTTCGCATTTACCCCGAAATCTAGTGCCACCACCATCTTGTCAAGTTTGTCCCAGGGAGAAAACGATGATTGACCGCCGCCAGATGATGACCACCGCGCTAACGCTGGGCGCCATGCACGCCTTCCCGCAATTGACGCAGGCGCAGGCCCGCCGCCTGGTCTTTGCAACCTTTACCGGCAGCTGGGAAGAAGCGCATCGCGATGTGCTGGTGCCGGCGTTCCGCAAAGCCTCCAACAATGCCGATATCGCTCTTGACCCGCTGCTCTCGGTCGATCAGATCGCCAAGGTGACAGCAGCACGCGCCAATCCGCCCATCGACGTCATGCTGCATGATCCGGGCCCCGCGCTGGTTGCCATCGATCAGGATCTTGTCGATGATTATCCCGTCGCCCAATCGGCCCATTACAAGGATCTCATCGCCGACGCGCAAGGCGCCAAGGGGCCAGCCCCCTTCTTCCAGGTGGTCGGCATCACGTACAATCCCGACAAGATCAAAACCCCGCCCACCTCGTGGAACGACATCTGGAAGCCCGAGTACAAGGGACGCGTCGGCATCACCAACCTCAATTCGACACTCGGAACCGGCTTCCTCGTCGAGATCGCCCGCAGCCGCGGTGGCAGCGAGGCGAATGTGGATGCCGGCTTCAAGGCGATCGAGGAATTAAAGCCCAATCTCGGCGCCGTTGCCGCCAATCCCGGACAGCTGGCGACGCTTTATCAGCAGGGGCAGATCGACATCGGGCCTGGCAATTTCAACGCCATCCAGATCCTTAAAGCCCGCGGCGTGGCGGTCGAATTCGTGGCGCCGAAAGAAGGGGCCATCGCCTTCAAGACGACCATTCATCTGGTCAAGAATTCGCCCAACAAGGAACTGGCCTTCAAGCTGATCGAGGCATCGCTCTCGCCGGAAGTGCAGGCCAAGCTGATGGAAAGCCCCTACCTCATCGTTCCCACCAACACCAAGGTGAAGATCGGCGGCGAAGTGGCGAAGGCGCTGGCGAAGGACCATGACGAGATGAAGAAGAAATTCGTCTTCCAGGACTGGGCCGCCATCAACAAGCAGCGCTCGGCATGGATTGAGAAATTCAATCGCGACATCAAGATCTGAACGGGAGGAGCGCCGGCGCCTGACCACGGCGCCGGCCCGATATCATGCGATCAGCCCCCGTCACCGCCTATGATCTGAAACTGGCGCTGCCGCTCGCCGGCTTCTTCGCGCTGTTTTTTGTCGCTCCCCTGCTGATCCTGATTTTGGTGAGCTTTTATACTGATACCAGCCTGACACAGTTCGGGCTGGCCCAGTACGCCCGTTTCCTGCTCGACCCGTTCTCGCTCAGTGTGCTCGTTTCCACACTATGGCTCGGCGTGAAAGTTACCCTCCTCTGCCTGCTGCTGGGCTTTCCGCTCGCCTGGACGTTCGTACGCTCGCCCCGCTTGGCGCAGGGCGTGCTGATGCTCATCATCGTCCTGCCGCTCCTCACCAGCGTCGTCGTGCGCACCTTTGCCTGGATCGTCATTCTTGGCCGCCAGGGCATCGTCAACAATCTGCTGCTGAGCCTTGGCCTTGCCGATACACCGCTTCGCCTCCTCTACACTGATGGCGGCGTGGTGGTGGCGCTTGCCCAGGTGCAGATGCCGCTGATGGTGCTGCCGCTGATCACCGCACTCTCGCGCATCGACCCCAATCTGCGCGACGCCTCATCAGCCCTTGGCGCCGGCGCCTGGCGCAGCTTTGTCAAGGTCATCTTGCCGCTGACCCTGCCCGGCATCATGGCGGGCTGCCTGCTGACCTTCGCCGCCGCCATCACCGCCTTCATCACCCAGTCGCTGGTGGGCGGCGGGCAGATGCTGTTCATGCCCATGTATCTCTACCAGCAATCATCCACGCTCAGTAACTGGCCTTTTGCCGCCGCCATCTCGATCATCTTTCTGGTCGCAGTCCTCGGTGCTGTGACGCTTTTCAACCTTCTCGGCCGCCTGTCGCGCGGCTATGCGCAGGGGTAGGCGATGGCACGGCGAACCTTCGATCCTGATCAGGCAAGCTTCACCCTCGTCATGGGCGCACTCACCATCGCTGCCATCACCCTGCTGCTGGCGCCGACGCTGGTTGTCGTCATCGTTTCCTTTACTGACAGTTTCTCTCTGCGCTTTCCCCCGCCCGGCTACTCGTTCAAATGGTATGTGGCCCTGCTTGATGCCTGGCAGCTCCATTTCGCCGCCTGGAACAGTTTTGTCGTGGCGTTGTGGACAACCGTGATTTCCGTCGTTTTGGGGGTCGCCGCATCGCTCGCCATCGCCCGCTCTCCAACGCTGACGGCCCGCATCCTCGACAGCCTCTTCATGTCACCCCTGGTGCTGCCGGCGCTTGCCTTCGGGCTCGCCGCCCTCATGCTGTTCTCGCTTGTCGGCCTGCCGATTTCACCTCTGACACTCATCATCGGTCACACAGTGGTGTGCGTGCCCTATGTGGTGCGCACCACGGTCGCAGCCCTGGCGCAGCTTGACACCGTGCTTCTTGAAAGCTCGGCCAGCCTGGGCGCCTCGCGGCTTTACACCTTCCGGCGTATCACTTTGCCGCTTATCCGGCCGGGCATCATCGCCGGGGCCTTCCTCGCCTTCATGGCGTCCTTCGACAACGTGCCCGTATCGCTCTTCCTGCGCGATGCGCGCACCGACATGCTGCCCATCCGCATGTGGCAGGACCTTGAAGGCAAGCTTGACGTGACGATCGCCGCCGTCTCCGGCGTGATGATTTTTCTCACCATCCTCGCGCTCGTCGTCATGGAACGCATGGCCGGCCTGTCACGACGCCTCAGGTGACGCGCTCACGCCCCACGAAAGAGCGAGTAGCCAAACGGCGTGAACTTGAACGGCAGGTGGATGTGCGCACGCTCATCGACAATGACGAAGCGGAAGGGCACGATATCCAGAAACGGTTTTTCGATGCCCTGCGCCCGCAGATAATCGCCGATGGCAAAACGCACTTCGTAAAGGCCGGCGCTCACCCCTTCGCCACGGGCACTGGGATGGTCAAGCAGGCCATTTTCACCAATGATCCCCTCTGCTATCCGGTGCTCGCGATCACCAAGCGCGTAGATGTCAACCCTGAGACCACGCGCCGGATGGCCGCGTGCCACATCCACCGCATGCACCGATATCCCGCCTGCTGCCATACCCGTTCCTTTCAACATCAAGACCGACCCTAGGACATGAACAACCGCGCCGTGAAGAGCCTGCCGCCGCTTTATCCAGCGCTTGCCGCCATGACCGGATTGCAGGGCATGGTCGCCCTGGCACTTTTTGCACCCGGTGTGCTGGCGCCGGGCCTTGGCATTGATGAGCAAGCCATCGCCCTCTTCACCACGGGATGCTTTGGCGTTGGCATGGTGACTGCCCTCTTCGGCGGTGCGCTGATCGCTCGCTTTGGTTCGTTTGCCGTTGCTGCCGGCTGCATGGTCTTTGTCATCCTTTCCATGATGATATCATCGCTCGCAACGCCGATTGCCCTGGCGTTCGCTGGCGCTATCCTTGGCCTGGCTTTCGGGCCCGAGACGCCTGCAAGTTCAGCCCTGCTCGGTCATCTCGCCACTCCTCGTCAGGTGCCGATGGTGTTTTCGCTGCGCCAGACCGGGAACCAGCTCGGCGCCATCCTCGGCTCACTGACCCTGCCAGCTATCGCCCGCTTCCACCCCGAGCTTGGATTCGTGCTTATCGCCGCCCTGGCAGCCCTTGCCCTTGCTATCTTCGCGAGCCTGCGCCCGCGCTATGACGCGCTGACCCGCCAGAGCGCGCAAGCCGTGCCACCGCGTGCCGCACTGTCGCTGTTATGGAATGACGCGGCCACGCGCCGGCTTGCCCTCGCCTCGATTCCCCTGGCGGCGATGCAGCTCGGCCTTAACGCCTTCCTCGTGATCTATCTGGTGCGCGTGCTCGATCACAGCCATGGTACAGCCGGGTTAGTGCTGGCGATCGCCCAGGGAGGTGGCCTTGTCGGCCGTCTCGGCTGGGGATATGTCGCCAGTCGCTGGATGGACCCGCGTCAACTCATCGCAGCCCTTGCGATGGCGATGGCCTTGTGCGCGGCAAGCCTCGCCTGCCTACCGCCCCACGCAACATTGGCGCTTCTTGCAACCATCGCCTTTGCCTTCGGCCTCACCGCCAGTGGCTGGAACGGGGTGCTTCTTGCAGAGGTCGCCCGCGCTGCCCCTGACGGACAGGTAGGGGCTGCAACCGGCGCCGTACTTACCGCCAGCTATGGCGGGCTCGTCCTTGGTCCGCCGCTGATGTCGCTTGTCTCAAGCCTTGCCGATCTGCGCTTTGCCTACGGCGTGCTGGCGCTAGCCTGTCTGTTTGTCGGGCTGGCCATGATGCGACAGCCCTTGGTCAAACGCGGATAGGTCGACGCCCTCCCGCCATGTCGAATGACACTCAGGCAGCGTGCAGCGCTTCGTCATCTTCCAGCAGACAGTCGCGCGCGAATGCCTGCGCTTCATCACGCGCCGCCGCCGCAGCATAACGCCGCAACAGCAACAGCAGATGGTCGGATTCGCTGCTTACAAATCCTTCGTAGCGCGTCAAGATGCGCTCCAGGACCTGTCGCGAGAAATGATAATCGCCCGCAGCCCGATCCGGCATCGCCGTTTCCCTGATCGTCGACAGCGCCACCTCGAAGGCCGGCAAGGCATCGGCAGGCAAACGGCAACGACGATAGAGGGCGCGGAAACCATCGCCGCCGGCATCCTGCATCAGCGCGGCAACCTTGCGCTGCGGCAAACCGCTGAGGCGGACAAACACCGCCTCGTTGAATACAAAGCCACCGCTGCACAAGGCCCGCAGCATCAGAACCGGCGTCAACTGCCCGGTTTCCATCAGATGCGAGACGAGATCATCGACATATTCACCAGGAGGCGCGCGCGCGAGATCAATCGTTGCCTGATCCAGCGCATCGCGCGTCACATCATGGGCGCGGCTCGCCGAGAGCCACGAATTTTCGGCCAGAAACGATCCCAGCACGTTCGACAGATCGACAATCAGGCTCTGGCGCAAGCTGACGGGAAGATCATCACGCGCCAGCAGGAGATCGCGCACACTGCCATGTTCTCCATGGCGCCCTGCAAGACGCGCCAGCGAAAACGGCGCAATCTGGGCGGCGTCGTTTTCCAGAAGCGTCACACAGGCTTCCGCCATACCGATTTCTGCAATAGCCGCGCTCACGGCAGCCGACAATGGCCGCCTGCCGGCGATTGCCCGTTGCATACGCTCGTCACCGGCTGCGAGCATTTCAACAAGTTCGCTGTCAAGAAGAAGCGGGGAACGATGGGCGATAAGGGCTGCATTTGTGCCCTGATCGCTGGCAAGCGACAGGATGAGATGGCGCGGCGCATCGTGACGATGGCAGATGGCATCAGCCAAAGCCGCGCGCACGATATCCGAGGGATCGTCGATCACCAGCGTCAGCGCCGCCTCGGCACTGATACGATCTTCAGGCGAAATGTCGGCTTCGAAATAGACGCGGGCCAGCGCTTTGACCGCATAGGCACGTTCATGTGCTGCCGCGTGACGAAGGAAGCCGACGAATTTGCGAATGAGCCCGCCGGGCGCCAGCGCGTTATCCGCGATCTCGCCGCTATCAACCCAGCGCACAACCGCATTTTGTTCCATCGACATGGACGACTAGCCTCGCACTTTGATGAACTGGAGCAGATTGAACGGCCCGCCAGGGCGCGGCAGCGGAATCCCGGTTCGCGTCCCCCCGACAGCCTCACTGCTACGCGCCACCGCATCAGAAGGCAGGATTGCCGCCGGTTGGGTCGACGATGACGCTGACTGATTGCTGTTGGCGGCGGTCGTGAAATTCGGCCTGGTGAGGCTGGGGAAGAAACCTTGCGCTGACGGGCGCGCGGCAAAGCTCGTCACCCCGCCCGCCTGCCCCCACAATGATTGCACGAGCGTCGATACCGGGCCGCGACCATCGGTCTGGAAGAGCGACTGGAAAACGCCGCTGCCGTCCTGCCGGCTTCCCTGCCCGGTATTTTGGTTCTGCGATGATTCCTGCGCCGCGAGGATCGGGCTGACGGCGCTGACATAGCCCCGCGTCAATTGCTGCTGAACGTCGCGAAAACTGCGCGGCTGCCCGTTTGCCTGATAGAAAATGCCGGGGTTGGCTTCTGCTGCTTCGGCAAACGAGGCAGCAGCCGGAGCATCCGCATTCTTCTGCGCCAGAGCAAGAAAACGGCCGGCGCCGTTTGCTCCCAGCACATGGGCAAGATAGGCTTCGCCGGCATCAGGCGCACGGCCCAGATCACGCGACAGATGATCCACGTTGCGCTGGGTGAAAGCAGCGCCAAACACCGCACTGGCGCCCGGATCATTGCGCAGTGACAGGATGCGCTGTCTTTCCTTGCTGTCACTGACCGTCAGGCGCCCGTCCGGCTGCCGGTTGATGGCATCTGCTTCACGGCTGAAGCCAAATTTGGCGCCCGCCTCCTTGACGATCGAAAGCCATGTCTGCTCAATGAATTGAAAGAGGCCGGAGGCTGACGATGTTGTGGCCTTGGCGTCGGGATTGAGGCTCGATTCCTTGCTGGCAGTGCGCAGCAGATAATCGAAGCTGACACCCGTCTGCTGGCTCGCCTGACGCAGGGCGTCGGTGACCTGACCGGTTTGCCTTGAAGCGGAAGAAACGAGCGAGACCATCGACCCACGGCGTTGTTGCGACCTCACCCTTGAGGTCAGACACAGGCTGCGCTGTTATGGTAAAGAAAGCGTGTAGAACGGCGTTCGCCATGAGGGAGAGAAAGCGATGGCCAAGGGGCTTCACTTCGAGGAATTCACCATCGGGCAGGTGTTTGATCACCCCATCACCCGTTCAGTGACGGAGATGGATAATGTCCTCTTTTCCACCCTCACCATGAACCCGCAGCCCTTGCACATCGACTTTCACTTCGCCGCCACCCGCAGCGAATTCGGCAAACCTCTCGTGAATTCCCTGTTCACACTGGGATTGATGATCGGGATTTCCGTGCACGACACCACCTTTGCGACAACGATCGCCAATCTCGGCATGACCGATGTGCGCTTTCCCCACCCGCTCTTTCATGGCGATACGGTCAAAGTGCGCAGCGAGGTCATCGGCAAACGTGAATCGCGCTCGCGCCCCGAGGCGGGCCTCATCGAATTCGAGCATCAGGCGTTCAACCAGGACGGCACGCTGGTTGCCGCCTGCAAGCGTCAGGCCTTCATGCGTCGCCTGCCCAACTGAGGAACACATCCCGATGCGCTCGCTTCTCTTCGTGCCGGGAGACAGTCCGGGCAAGCTCGCCAAGGGGTTTGCCAGCGGCGCTGATGGCCTGATCCTCGACCTTGAAGATTCAGTCGCTGACGGCAATAAACAGCAGGCCCGCCAGACCATTGCCGCCTTCCTGTCCGACCACGCGAATGCTGACAACCGCCCGCGCCTCATCGTGCGCCTCAATCCGCTCGATGGCCCGCATCACGCAGCCGATATCGACGCGATCATCGCCGTAAAGCCCGACGCCGTGATGCTGCCCAAATCGCGCAACGGTAATGATGTGACGCTGCTGTCGTCACGGCTGTCGGTCGCCGAGGCGCGCGCCGGCCACGCTGACGGGGCCATCGCCATCATCGCCATCGCGACCGAGACCGCAGGCGCGCTCTTCGGCATGGGTACTTACCAGGACGCTTCACCACGACTGGACGGTTTGACCTGGGGCGCCGAAGATCTGTCCGCTGATCTCGGCGCAGAGACAGCGCGCGACAAAAACGGGCATTTCACCGACCCCTATCGTCTTGCCCGCGCGTTGACGCTCTTTGCCGCCAATGCCGCCTCGGTGCAGGCCATCGACACTGTTTTCACGAGTTTCCGTGACCTTGAAGGCTTGCGTCACGAAGCGGAATCAGCACGCCGCGACGGCTTTACCGGCAAAATGGCCATTCATCCGGCACAGGTACCGGTGATCAACGCCGTCTTCACGCCCACGCCAGAGGCGATTGCCCGCGCTCAGGCTGTTGTCGCGGCACTTGCCGGCGGCCAGGGCGTGGCGGGTATCGACGGCGAGATGATCGACCGTCCCCATCTGCTGCGCGCCGGGCGCCTGCTTGCCCGCGCCCGCGCGGCGGGGGTAGCGCTCGACTAACCAGTTCAGCCTGGTCTTGTCATGCGCAGCGCCTTGTCCATAACGCTGTATTCGTCATAACCGGCGCGCGCCAGAGGTTGCATGGCTGCGGTATCGACACGCCCCTCATGGATAAAGCGATCGGCAATGTGAATGCCGATAACCTCGCCCAACACCAGAAAATACCGCGCTTCACCGCGCGCCGGCGTCATCGGCACCGTACGCAGAAAGCGACATTCAAGCGCCCATGGCGCGTCGCGCACCCGCGGCGGCTTAACCAGCATGGAGGGGGCCGCGGCGATGTCCGCAAATTCCATTTCCGACTGGCCATAGGGCAAGGCCATCGATGACTGGTTCATCGCCTCGCGCAGATCATAGCTCGCCAGATTGCAGACGAACTCACCCGTTGCCTCGATGTTGCGGATGCTGTCTTTCATGCCAGCGCTTGAAAAGCCGACAATATGCGGGTCATCGGAAAAGGCGTTGAAGAAACTATAGGGGGCGAGATTGACCCGCCCCTCGGGATCGATGCTTGACACCCAGCCGATGGGGCGCGGTGCCACCAGCGCCTTGAACGGATCATGGGGCAAAACGGCGCGATCAAGCTTGGACGGCTCATAAAACATCAGCTCTGGTCTCCTGCTGGCCGGTCAATGGCCAGATTGTCAGAAATAGGTGACGATCTCCGCGAGCGCCGGGCGCGGGCGCTCCTGTGGTGGCTCAGCCGCCGTGCCGACATAGACGAAGCCGATGACGGTTTCATGTGCGCTGATGCCAAGCGAAGCCTTCGCAGCGTCGTCATAGGCAAACCAGTCAGTCAACCAATTGGCAGCAAAACCGCTGGCATGCGCTGCATGGCACAGGGTCATGGCCGCAGCCGCAGCCGACAATGTCTGCTCGATCACGGGAATCTTGGGATGTGCCTTCGCCGTTGAAATGACCGCAATCACCACCGGCGCGCGCTCGAAAGCGGACCGCGTGAACGCCAGATCCTCCTCGCGCACCGGCCCCTTGGCCTCATGCACGGCGACGAGCACCATACCGGCCCTCACGCGCGCCTCGCCTGCAAAAACAATGAAACGCCACGGTACCAGCTTGCCGTGGTCGGGTACCCGCGCCGCGATTGCCAGCATGTCACTTATTTGCTGTGCGCTCGGCCCCGGTTCCGTCATGTTTCTTGCTGAAACTGATCGTCTTGTCGATAAAAGCCGCAGCGCATCCATCGTGATCGTATCCGTGCGATGTGATAGGAGGCGGGTTTGAAGCATTTTTCCAAGGCGATGTCGATGAAGGTCAATCACAGCGCGCGGCGCGCCCATGCAGGCAAGGGACGAGGAGCAGGAGCGCGGCGGCGGATCGCGGCACTGCTCTTGGGTGGCCTGATGCTCGGCCCGCACGCGCTGCGGGCACAGGCACCATCCCCACCCGGCATCCTTGCCCCACCGCCTGCTGGTGCGCCGTCTCTGATCCCGGCCTCGCCGGCGCCGCCGGGAATCGTGCCACCTCCGGGCGGCTTCGTGCCGCGCATTTTTGCGCCCTCCCCTGGCCAGCCCGCACCACCCCCGGCAGCCTCCGTGCCCGCGCCCTCGCCGCCTCGTCCCGGTGCTGCACCCGCGCCAGCCGGCACATCGGTCCGCCTGCAGGCCACGCCGCGGCTGGGTAGCCCCCCGCTGACCCGCGGTCTCATCTGGCGCGTCTACGCTGACAAGCCGAGGCTCGACGGCAAGGTGGCGATCCTCACCCAATCAACGGAAGCCCAGCCACTCTTCCGCCTGCCGCCCGGCGCCTATCTGGTGAATGCCGCCTACGGCCGCGCCACCGTGACGCGGCGCCTTGAAGTCGGCCTCAATCCGGTGGCCGATACATTTGTGTTGACCGCCGGCGCTCTTCGCCTGCAGGCAACGGCGGGCGAGCGCATCATTCCTGACACCCGCGTCACCTACTCCGTGTCGGCCGGGCCCGGCCCTGGCGGCACGACGCTGGTTGAGAACGTCCGTGCCGGACGAATCCTGCGCCTGCCGGTCGGCGATTACTTCGTCAATTCGCGTTATGGCGAGGCCAATGCCTTCATGGCAGGCGACGTCAAGATCGAAAGCGGGCGCCTCACCGAGGTGACGATGAAACATCGCGCCGCCCAGATCACGCTGAAGCTTGTCTCGACGCCCGGCGGCGAGGCGCTTGCCAACACCGCCTGGACCGTGCTCACGCCCGGTGGCGATACGGTTCAGGAATCAATCGGCGCTTTCCCCATCATGGTGCTGGGAGCGGGCGATTACACGGTCATCGCCCGCAACGACCAGCGCATCTTCAATGCCCGCTTCTCAGTCGAAACCGGGCGCGATCGCGAGGTCGAGGTGGTCGCGAAATAGACCGTGCCTCAGCCCCGCCGCATATCGGGCGGCGTTGCCTCTGTCACAAGCGCCGCGATCGCCTCGTCAAGCGACATGCTGTGCTGGTCCTGTGAGCCCAGACGGCGCATATTGACCGCACCCGCTTCTGCTTCACGTTTGCCGACAACCAGCAGCACCGGCACCTTGGCCAGCGAATATTCCCGCACCTTGTAGTTGATCTTTTCATTGCGCAGATCAGACGACGCCCTCAAGCCCGCCTTGCGGCAGGCCGCTACCACCTTGCCGGCGTACTCATCGCCTTCGGAGGTGATGGTCAGCACCTTGATCTGGTCAGGCGCCAGCCACAGCGGGAAATGCCCGGCATGACTTTCGATGAGAATGCCAAGGAACCGCTCCAGCGAACCGACGATGGCACGATGGATCATCACCGGCTGCTTCTTTTCGCCATCCGCACCGATATAGAAGGCGCCGAAGCGCTCCGGCAGGTTGAAATCGACCTGTGTCGTCCCGCATTGCCAGTCGCGGCCGATGGCGTCCTTCAGTGTGTATTCGAATTTCGGGCCATAAAACGCCCCTTCTCCGGGATTGATACCGGTCTTGATCTTGCCGCCTGACTGCACCTCGATTTTTTTCAGAACATTCAGCAACACCGCTTCAGCGCGATCCCACAGCGCGTCCGATCCGACCCGCTTTTCCGGCCGTGTCGACAGCTTGACCACGAGTTCTTCAAAGCCGAAATCGCGATAGACCGAGAGCATCAATTCGTTGATGCGCAGGCACTCGCTTTCCATCTGCTCGTCGGTGCAGAAGACATGGGCGTCATCCTGCGTGAAGCCGCGCACCCGCATCAGCCCGTGGAGCGCGCCCGATGCCTCGTAGCGATGCACCAGTCCAAACTCGGCAAGGCGAACCGGCAGATCGCGGTAGCTCTTGAGCCCGTGCTTGAAAAGCTGCACGTGACCCGGGCAATTCATCGGCTTGAGTGCGAACACACGCTGGTCCGCGTCTGGATCATCGGGGTGCATGAAGGCATGGGCGGACTTCACCGCGAACATGTTCTCCTGATACCAGCCCCAATGCCCCGAGGTTTCCCATAGCGATTTGTCGAGCACCTGCGGCGCGTTCACCTCTTCATATGTATGAAGCAGGCGCCGGCGCATATAGGCGATCAGCTCCTGGAACATGGTCCAGCCCTTGGCGTGCCAGAAGACCGTTCCCGGCCCCTCCGGCTGGAAATGGAAGAGGTCCATCTCCTGGCCAAGCTTGCGATGGTCGCGCTTTTCCGCCTCTTCGAGCTGGCGCAGATAGGCGTCCAGTTCCTTGTCGCTGGCAAACGCCGTACCGTAGATGCGCGACAGCGTCGGATTGCGCGAATCCCCGCGCCAGTAGGCGCCGGCCACCTTCAGCAGCTTGAAGGCGTTTCCAACCTTCCCGACAGAGGGCATGTGCGGGCCCCGGCACAGATCGATCCACGCCCCCTGGCTGTAGAGCTTGACGTCCTCGCCCTGCGGGATCGCCTCCAGCAATTCAATTTTGAACGCCTCACCCTTGGCCTCGAACAGGGAGCGCGCCTCCTCGCGGCTCACTACTTTCTTGGTAAACGGCGCATCGCGCTGAATAATCTCGCGCATACGCTTTTCAATGGCAGCGAAATCTTCCAGCGAAAACGGCTCATTGCGGAAGAAATCGTAATAAAACCCGTTCTCGATCACCGGCCCGATGGTCACCTGCGTGCCGGGATAGAGATCCTGCACCGCCTCCGCGAGCACATGGGCGCAATCATGGCGGATCAGTTCAAGCGCGCGCGGCTCATCGCGCATGACGAATTCGATTTTGCTGTCGTGGGCGATGGGATCGGCGAGGTCGGCAATGACGCCGTCAAGCGCCATCGCCACGGCGCGCTTGGCGAGCGAGGGCGCAATCGAGCGCGCCACCTCAAGCCCGCTGCTTGCGGGAGGAAATTGCCGTTGCGCGCCATCGGGAAAGGTGAGTGTGATCATCTCATTATCCTCACTCCCGCCTACTGCGCGGGTAAGGGTTGAAACCAAGGGGAAAGAGTTTATCCGGCCTGCGAATCAGCCCGCGTCGAACGCCACAGGCCGTAGCTCCACGGCCTATACCAGCGACTTTTGCCGGGCAAGTGCGCGGCCACCACATCAAGCCCGGAGGTTCCCCCCGGGCGGCAACGGCTGATGCGGGCAGCCCCCATCCACCCGCCTGCCCACAGCCCGTGCCGGGCAATCGCCTCGTCGGTATATTCCGAGCAAGAGGGGAAATGGCGGCAGGTACGGCCGATGAAGGCTGACAGTGAATAGCGATAAACGAGGATGAGCCCGCGCGCTGCCAGCGCCGGCAGGCGAAGGATCACCTTCATGCCGCCGGTGTCGCCGCTCGTGCCTCGGCCTCATCGAGCGCCTTGACGACGGCGTCAAAGGTCAGAAGCGTCGAGGCATGGCGCGCTTTGTACTCGCGTACCGGAATAAGGCATTCAAGATCACTCCATCTGCCCTGCGGTGGCGGCCCGTTCTGCTTGAGCATGGCCGTGACGGTCTGGCGAAGCGCCCGCAATTCTTCACTCGTACTGCCGATGACATGGCGCGCCATGATGGACGACGACGCCTGGCCAAGGGCGCACGCTTTCACGTCATGAGCGAAATTGGTCACTTTGCCATCAACCAGATTGAGATCGACGCTGACAGTCGAGCCACACAGCTTGGAGTGCGCCACCGCCGATCCATCGGGCGTAGCCAGTCGCCCGATCGCCGGGATGTTGCCGGCAAAATCAAGAATTTTTCGATTGTAGATATCGTCGATCATCTGGCGTTCAGCTTTTGCCACATAAATATGGGTGGTGTCTGTTCCGGCCCGAATATGGTGATAAATTACCAGAAACGGAAGAGGGGCAGACTTGATAGGTCGAAAATCACGACATTATGACCGACGTCTTGGCGTCTGCCATAATATTCCTATATTCCGGATGTAGGAACCAGGTTTAATAAATTCGGCTGCCTGGATGGAACCGGTGACACCCCAATCTCGTTTGAGGTTGGTCGAACGGAGAATGAGAATGGATGCCGTCGTGAAGTCTTTCCCTGCCCGCGCTGACCAGGCGGATATCGTCCGTCGACGTCCTTCGCGCGAGGAAGCGGAAGCGGCTGTGCGTACACTGATCGAATGGGTGGGTGATGATCCTGATCGCGAGGGTCTGCTTGATACCCCCCGGCGGATGGTCAAGGCCTGGGAAGATCTCTTCCGTGGCTACAAATTGTCCGCAGCCGAAGAGCTGGACACCGTTTTCGAGGAAGTGGGCGGTTATGGCGACATCGTTCTGGTGCGCGACATCCCCTTCTTCTCGCATTGCGAGCATCATATCGTACCCATCACCGGCAAGGCCCATATTGCCTATTATCCGCGCGACGGCGTCGTCGGCCTGTCGAAGCTGGCGCGTGTTGTCGATATCTTTGCCCGGCGCCTGCAGACGCAGGAAAATCTGACGGCCGAGATTTCCAACGCCATCGATGAGCATTTGAAACCGCGCGGTCTGGCCATCCTGCTCGAAGCCGAGCATATGTGCATGTCGATGCGTGGCGTGCAGAAGCATGGCGTGTCCACCGTCACCACCGGCTTCACCGGCGTCTTCCGCGATGATCCGAGCGAGCAGGCCCGCTTCATGATGCTCATCCGCGGCTTCAAGAGCTGAGCACAGAAGCAGACGGGTTTTCCGCTATGGTGACCCCAGATGTGAGCGCCGTGACCCTGCGGGAGCAAGGCACGGCGTTTCTGCCGCGTTTTGATGCTGACGGATTGATCACCGCCATCACCCTTGACGCAGCGCGCGGTGATGTACTGATGGTCGCCCATATGAACGACGAGGCCCTGCGCCTTACATTGACGAGCGGCATCGCTCATTACTGGTCGCGCTCGCGACGGCAATTGTGGAAAAAAGGCGAAACATCAGGGCAGCTACAGACGATTGTCGATATTGCGGTTGACTGCGATCAGGACGCGCTTTTGCTGCGCGTCACCGTCGGCGGCGATGGTGGTGCCTGCCATACCGGCGCCCGCAGCTGTTTTTACCGCCGACTTGTGGTCGATGACAGCGGCACCCCTCACCTCATACGCGTATCCGACGCTGATTCACAACGCTAGACTTTTGCCGTAACAAACTGACAAGTCTCGTATTTGCTGACAACAAGCGGCGCAGGATACAACGATGACACCCTCCCCCCTCATCCGTGCCATCACCCCGCAGGACCGCCCCGCGTGGGACGGGCTGTGGCAGGGATATCTGTCATTCTACGAGGTTCACCTGGCCGCCGACATCACCGACGCCACCTTCGCGCGGGTGAGCCAGGGGAATGGCATCAACGGATTTATAGCGCTGTCACCAGAGGGTGCGCCACTTGGCCTCGTCCATTACACGTTCCACCCCTCAACCTGGAGCAAGGGCGGCTATTGCTATCTTGAGGATCTGTTCGTCAAACCTGAAGCGCGCGGCCTCAGGCTTGGCCGGGCACTCATCACCGCCACCGAAACTGCGGCACGGGACTACGGCGCCACCCGCCTTTACTGGAACACGGAAGAGTTCAACGGCACGGCAAGGAGGCTCTACGAGCGCCTCGCCAAACGCGCGCCGTTCGTGCGCTACCAGATCGCCTTGTAGACGGCTCACGCGGTGGCGATGTAATCGCGCATCGCGTTGGTTTCGTGCTCAAGCTCGCTCAACCGATACTTGACCACATCGCCAATCGAAATAATCCCCGCGAGCCTGCTGCCAACGACAACCGGCAGATGGCGGAATTTGCCATCCGTCATCTGGCGCATCAGGTCGGCAATTGATGCCTCCTGCGAACAGGTGGCGACGGTGCGCGTCATGATGGTCGACACCGGTGATTCGAGGACCGACGGCCCCTCGCCGTCAAGCGCCCGCACCACATCGCGCTCTGATGCGATCCCGACGATCCGGTCATCGGGACCCGTGATGACGACCGCGCCGATCCGGCGCTTGGCCAGCATCGCCACGACATGAGCAATGGTTGCGCTTGGGGCTGCGGTCGCGACGTCGCCCCCTTTGGCTTCCAGGATCTGCTTGACGATCATAGCCTTCTCCCTCTCGCCGTGGTCTTGCTGCCGACGGTTTCCTCAGCCTAGCACGATGCCCGTCAACCACAATTGCTGCAATCGCCCCGAGACAAAATGTGATTAGTCAGCCAGCCGTCGCGGCAAAATGGGGTCAAACAGTGGAAAAAGCACCAAGCCGGCAAGAAATCCACCCAAATGAGCTTCCCAGGCAATACTGGTCCCTTCTTCAAGACCACTTGGTATGATGCCGGACCCGAAGACAATTGTCAGGGCAAACCACAAGGCAACAAAGCCGAAGATGCGCGGGTTCGACAGCGACTGAAGCAAGGGCGGCGCCGGCCGCCGAAAGGCCGATGCCCCTGATCCACGCAGGCCGCCGAGCGGCGCTCCTGCTTCGAAAACAAATCGGCAGGCGGCAGCCGTCAGACCCGAGATGGCCGCGGATGCGCCGACAACAGGCACGGCCTCGCCCACATGCGTCATGAAATGGGCGGCTGCGCCCCCAACCGAACACAGCAAGGAAAACAAAAGAAAGCGCCCTGGCCCGAACCGCCAGGCGACCGCGCTACCAAAAACCACCAGCCACAGCGTATTGACCAGGACATGCTGCCAGTCGCCATGCAGCAACCCATAGGTGATCGGGGACCACAACCGCGCCCATTGATCATCGGCGAACAATGCGCGCGCAAACCCCTGATCGCTGTAGCGCAGCGGGATGAAGGAAAAGCGCAGGATGAAGTCTTCATCACGTTCCGTCGCGATCCATTGACGCCAGCCATGAAGGCCGATCATCACGCCCGATAGAGCCACAATCACGCCCGGAAGATTGAAAAACGGCTCATTTGCGGGGCCGGCTGGCGGTGTCTTGATCATATCATCCATCACCCACGCTTAGGCATTCGCAAGCAGTCTGGCAATCGCAACGCGCGCTTCGCCGCGCCGCCCGCACCAGGTCACGCAGGCTGGCTTGATCCATCATGGTTAACAAAACATGGCACGGCTCGTGCTGCGTGAGCCTGCCGACGACGTTCGACACGGCCAAACTGTGCCGAAACGGGATTGCGGGGATGGGTTTCACAGCCAGGGCAGGCGCCGGGGTAACGGAGTGGTCAGACTATGATACAGCGCAAGCCGCGTTTCGCGCACCAATCAACTGAACATCTATATGAATATTGGAACCGGCGCCGTGGGTCGCGTCCGGCACCGACGCGTGCAGAAATTGAGCCAAGTGATATCCGCAACATTCTCCCTGATACATTTATTCTGTCGGTTGATGAGGGTCGCATTTCCTGGCGGCTGGCGGGCATGCGCATCTGTACGCTTCACTGCCGTGAACTGAAGGAGCGTGACTTTCTCGCCGACTGGCTGGGGCGCGAGCGCGAGACCATCGAATCTCTTCTCCAGGCAATCATTGCCGAGGCCGCTGTCACGGTTTTGCAGTTTCAGGGAAGTGCCGGCAGAGGCGCACCGCTTGATGTCGAAATGGTCCTCATGCCTCTGTCGACATTCGGCCGCGCCAATCGCATATTAGGCGCCATGGGGACGCTGAACGATCCATACTGGATTGGCATCCAGCCACCGTCAAACCGCAAGATCGGTAATACGCGTCTGCTGTGGCCATCGGGCGCCCCAGACAATTTCTACGGCGAAACTCCCTCTCTCGCCTCGGCGCAGTCACGCTTTACCCAGTTGATGACACCGGAAATCGAACTGGCGGCCGATCGTGCGCGCCGTTATCGCCATTTGACAGTGATGGATGGCGGCAAAAACTGAACAGCAATCCGCGTGTGATAAGCCGGGATAGTTTTCGTTTGATCGTCCTGGCAGCCTTAAACTAACCGGTTCTTAAGGTTAAGCGGGGTAGTTTGTTGCCAAGTGATAACGCTTGAAGGCAAGCACACACGACGATGAATGTAGCGCTCGCTCAAAATCGCCCGGGACAGACGCCGAAGCCACGCGAAAAGCGGCGCTTTCAGCGCGTCAGCATCTCCTTGCTCGGTCGCTATATGCTGCCCACCAAGCAGGAATATCCCTGCCAGGTTCTGGACATCTCGCCAGGCGGCGTATCATTCGTCGCCCCTGAAACCTCGCTGGTCGGCGATATGGTGATTGCCTATATCGACCATGTGGGCCGCGTCGAGGGGCGCATCGCACGCCTTATTCCCAATGGCTTTGCCATGACGATCGAGGCGACGGCGCGCAAACGCGACAAGCTCGCCTCCCAGCTGACATGGCTTGCCAATCGTCATGTTCTGGGCCTGCCGGAAGATCGTCGCCATGAACGCATTCTGCCGCGCAATCCCATGTCGCGCCTGACCCTGCCCGACGGCAGCGTGCAGCCATGCCGCCTCATCGACCTGTCCCTGTCAGGCGCTGCCATCAGCCTGCAGAACCGCCCGACTGTCGGAACACCAGTGCTGCTTGGCCGTATCCGCGCTCGCATCGTGCGTCATCTCGAAGCCGGTATCGCGCTCGAATTCGCCAGCATCCAGGACCCCGAGCACATCGAGCAGCAACTGCATTGACAGCCGGCTTCGTGCTGAGATGTGACGGTCTAAGCCTCACTTTGTAAAAATTGTTGCTGCCGTTCATGGCGTCCACACGTCGAATTCACCGATAATCGACTTAGGGTCAGGACCCATTAATTTGGACGAAACGGTGGGAGAGAAATGGCGCGAGGTTGAGGAGCAAGCCTGCAGGAAGTCGTCTGACTTTCAAAGGCTTGCGACATAAAGATCACGTCATTTCACCCCATCCGAAGGACAAGGCACGAATGGCAA
>NZ_JAKFWN010000018.1:0-17756 GCF_021731865.1 Raskinella chloraquaticus (SeqCode)
GCGTCGCGTCGGGCGGCGTATCATCTACCGCGCCGATCTGTCGATTGGCGGCAAACTCGCCGCCTTCCTGCAACGCGATTGCTGTGCAGGGCTTGCCGCATTTTCGTCTCTCCCTGATGTCCCCGCCCATCCCCAGGATCATGCGATGCTGACCCCTCCCTACCGCGTGCTGGTGCTGTGCACCGGCTATTCCGCCCGCTCCGTCCTTGGCGAGCGACTTGTGTCGTCGCTCGGCGATGGCACATTCATCGGCCTTAGCGCCGGCTCCTCGCCCAAAGGCATGCCAAACCCGCTCGCGGTCGCCACTTTGCGCGCTAATGGGCATGATGTCGACGGGCTGCGTTCGAAATCATGGGATGAATTTGCCGTTCCCGGCGCTCCTCCCGTCGATATCATTATAACGGTGTGCGATCAGGCGGCGGGGGAGGCCTGTCCGGTATGGCCGGGGCATCCGGTGTCGGCCCATTGGGGGCTTGCTGATCCCTCGGACGCGGAGGGCGAGCAGGCTGACAAGCTGGCAGCCTTCGAAACGACGTATCATTGCTTGCGCCGGCGGATCGAAGCGCTGGTCGCCCTGCCGCTTCATACCATGGAGCCGATGACGATCCGCGCGGCGCTGCAATCAATCCACGAGGAAGCGCTGAAGCAGGAAGGGGACGTCAATGTCACCGTCTGATATCAGCCGTCGTCTTGCCGGTGAGGGGATCGGCACAGCCATTCTGGTCGCCACCGTGGTCGGTTCTGGAATCATGGGCGAGCGGCTTGCCGGTGGCAACGTCGCCATCGCCCTTCTCGCCAATACGATTGCGACCGGGGCTATCCTCGTGGTGCTGATTTCGATCATCGGCCCCTTGTCGGGAGCGCATTTCAATCCGCTGGTCACCCTGGTGCAGGCGGCACGCGGCGTGTCACCGCGACGCGAGGTCGTGCCTTATATCCTTGCTCAATGTATCGGCGGTGTGGGCGGAACGATCATGGCGCATGCCATGTTCGACGTGCCATTGCTGCAGGCGGGCATTGCGGTGCGCAGCGGCCCGGCGCAATGGCTGGCGGAGGGTGTGGCGAGTTTCTGTCTGCTGTTTGCCATCCTCGGCAGTCTGCGCTATCGCCCGGAGGCAACGCCGGTATTGGTGGGACTGACGATCACGGCCGCCTATTGGTTTACCGCCTCGACCTCGTTTGCAAACCCTGCCGTGACACTTGCCCGCTCCTTTACCGCCACCTTCGCCGGCATACGCCTTGGTGATGTCCTGCCCTTTGTGATCGCCCAGATGATCGGCGCGGGCTGTGCTGGCATCTTTGCCGGCTGGCTCTTCGCCGCCAATCCGGCGCCCCGCGATTGATAAGCGCGCTGGCGCCAATCCGTCACCGAGTTTGATTATTCGCCCTTCCGTTCAGTCGCTAAGCTTGGCGCGGCGGAAGTGGGGATGGTGAAGGACATGCAGACAAGCGGAAAGGGGCATCGGTCACCTCTGAGCCCGGAGGCAGCCGGCTGGATCGCCCTTGGCCTGTCGGTGTTCACCATCTCGTGGTCGGCGCTTTTTGTGCGCTTTTCCGATGTCGGGCCGCTCGAAAGCGCCTTCTGGCGCATGGCAATTGCCATGCCGGCGCTCTATGTGTGGACGCGCTTTGCTGCGCCCGGAAAGGGCGACAGGCCGACGGCTGGCGGCTGGTTTGATTCGCTTGCCGCCGGTCTGTGCTTTGCAGCTGACCTGGCGTTTTTTCATCTGGCGATTGCAACGACCTCGGTCACCAACGCGTCGTTCATTGCCAATATGGCGTCGATCCTGGCGGTGGCGGCAAGCGCGCTCATCCTCAAGGAGCGCATCGGACCAATCGTCTGGGTGGCGCTTGGCATCGCCCTCTTCGGCGCCTGGCTGATGGGTGGCGCCAAGGCGAGCCTTGCCGCGCTTGGCTTCGGCGATGTGATGGCGCTCGGTGCGGCTGTTGCCTACGGCGCTTATTTCATCTTTCTCAAACGGGCGCAGGCGCGCCTATCAAGCGCGCTCGTCATGTGGCGCTCCAGCCTGGTCGCAGCCCTCGCCTTGTTCGTTCTGGCACTTGTGGATGGCGGCGCGATGTGGCCGCGCTCACCGGCTGGCTGGCTGCCGTTGATAGGTCTTGGTCTGATCTCACACGCGCTCGGACAAGGCCTGACCGCCTTTGCCATCGGGCGTCTGTCGGTGGCGCCAGTTGCGCTCGCGGTTCTGGCCCAGCCGGTGATGACTGCGCTTCTGGCGCTTCTTATCCTGCTTGAACCCATCAGTGCCGTTCAGGGCATTGGTGCGGCGCTGATCCTGATTGCCGTTGCCGCATCGCGTTACAAGGGACGATGAGGCTAAAGAAGCGGGTGCAGGGGGGCGCAATCGGCCGGCAGGATGCCGGCAAGGCGTGGATCGGCCAGGATTTCGACCTGACGGGCGTAAGGCTTGAAGCCGCAGGACTGATAAAAGCGCAAGGCTGCCGGATCATCGAGCGAGCATGTATGGATCCATACACACTCCACGCCCGGCCGCGACCAGGCATGATGGAGCGCGAAATCCATCATCGGGCGACCAAGGCCGCGGCGCCGGCAGCGATCAACCAGACCGAAGAAGGCCACCTCGCATTGGCCGGTCGTCGAAAAATCAAGCTCAAGCAGGCCAACCGGATCGCCATCGGCGCTGCCCTCGTGAAGGGCGTAGATGTCGACGTCGGGCGAGGTCAGGATGGCTGTCAGGGCAGGGGGCGACAGGCGCAACCGCGAGGTCCACAGCCAGGGTGCGCCAATGGCACGAAAAAGCGCGAGATACCACTCGTTTGACGGGGATTTCTGCTGATTAAGGACATAGCCCTCCGGCAACGGACGAGGAGGGGTGCCGCGCGGCGCGTGCATGTCGAGTGCGGTGACGATGGCCGCCAGATGGCCGGCAGGGACGGCGTGGAAGCCTGGTGATAGAGGTGGCGGAGCGGCTGGGATCATGGCGTCCGTGATGGCGCAGACAGCCCGGCTTGGCAAGCCGGGCTGTCGTCATGCCTCAGTTGTAAATGCGCACCACGCCGGTCAGGTTGTCATTGCCAAACCCCTTGGCGATGGCTTCTCCCATGGCAAGGCGGGTTGCAGCCGAGAGGGGCGCGCGGTTTCGTCCAGCGGCAACGGCGCTGGCGACATAGTCAAGGTCTTTTGCCACCAGTTCGACCGGAAACATCGGGGCGAAATTGCCGGCAAGCATGGAGGCTGCCGCACCCTTGGCGGCCACGCTGGCGACCGGTGTCGCGCCGATGACCTCGACCGCGCGGGTGATATCGACGCCGTCGGCCTTGAGCATGGTGATCAACTCGGCCATGCCCGCGACCTGAATAGCGAAGAGGGCGTTGACCGCCAGCTTCACCGCTGAACCGCAGCCATTGCCGCCAACGTGATGGGTTGCCTGGCCCATGGCGCTGAAGAACGGTGTTGCCCGCTCGACATCGCTTGCTGCTCCGCCGGCGAGGAAGATCAACTGGCGGCCCTCGGCCTGGGGACGGGACCCGACGACCGGAGCATCAAGGAAGCTGTGACCAGCCTTGTGGACGGCTCCGGCCAGTTCACGTGCCCAGGCAACCGTCAGCGTCGAGCATTCGATGGCGAGCGCGCCAGCGGACATGCCGGCAAGCGCGCCATCGTCGTCATCAAGCCAGACACTGCGCGAGGCCTGATCATCGCGCAGCATGGCGATGACGATGTCGGCGCCGGTCGCAGCGGCGCGTGGGCTCGAAGCAATCATCGCCCCGTGATCGGCAAGCGCGCGGGCAAGGGCTGCGGACCGGTTCCATACTGTCATCTCGTGCCCGGCAGCGATGAGGCTGCGCGCCATGCGTGACCCCATGGCGCCAAGGCCGAGAAAAGCTATCTTTGCCATTATCTTCTCCTCGATTGGCGTCGTCAGGCTGCTTTGGGGGCTGACCAACCCAGTGACGGATCGCTCATGAAGCTTTCCTTGGGGGTATGGGTGAGGTGGTTGACGTAATTCGAGATGGTCTTGGTGGCGATGATCAGCACCACTTCGAGGACCTGGGCGCGGGTGAAGCCGGCAGCGATGAAGGCATCAACGACCTGATCACCGGCGTGTCCGCGGCTGGCAACGACCGTCTCGGTGAAGCGGCGCAGAGCTTCAAGGCGGGCATCGGCGATCGGTTTCTGGTTGCGCAGCGCCTGGATGGCGTCCTCGGCAAGCCCGACCTGGCGCGCAAGAAAGGTATGGCCGGCGGTGCAGTATTCGCAACCGTGCATAACGTTGACGGCGAGATAGGCGACCTGCTGTTCAGCCGGCGCGAAGGATGATTGCTGAACAAGTGCGAAGAGATCGCGATAGCCCTGCAAGGTCGCCGGACTTTCGGCCAGCGTGGCGTGGAGGGTTGGCACGAAACTCCAATCCGCCTGCGTCTTTTCCAGCAGCGGGCGGGAAGCGGCGGGGGCTGAGTCAAGGGTATGTACGGTGAAATTCGTCACGGGCGTCTCCTGCATGCATGCCGCTTCAGCGGCGATGCGGCTGGTATATTCGTGCAAGTGGCTGTCAAAAATAGGTAGTCATCCACGATTGAAATGCGTATCTTGCACGAATGGATATTGAAAACCTCTCGCTCCTGCTCGATGTGGCGCAGCGCGGCAGTTTCGCTGCGGCAGCCAAGGAACGTGCGATTGATCCCTCCTCGGTGTCGCGTGTGATTGCCCGGCTCGAAGAGGAGTTGGGGCTGCGCCTTTTCCAGCGCAGCACAAGGCGGCTGACGCTGACCGAAGCGGGTGACGCGTTTGTCAAGCGCCTCGATGCCATTCTTGAGGAGTTGCGCCGCGCGCGCAGCGAAGCGCTCGATATGACGGAAACCGTCAGCGGGACGTTGCGCCTGACGGCGTCGGTTGCGTATGGCGAAATCTGCGTGATGCCGCTGGTTGGTGAATTCCGCCGGCTTTATCCCGATCTGAAACTTGATCTGGTGTTTACCGACAGCAATCTCGATCTCGTCGGCGAACGCATCGACCTGGCGATCCGGCTGGGGGCGGCGCTTCAAGGGGATGTCATCGCTTCCAAGCTCGTCGATACGCATTACAAGCTGGTGGCAAGTCCCGGCTGGCTCACCACCCATCGCGCGCCGCCAACGCCGGAAGCCTTGTCAAGCGAGCGCTGCCTGCTGCTCGACCTGCCGGGCTTTCGCAGTGGATTTCGCTATCGCAGTGCGACAGGCGCGGAAAAGGCTGTCGATATTGCCGGTGATATTCTCGTATCAACGCCGCTGGCGCTGCGCGGTGCGGTTCTGGCCGGTCTTGGCCCGGCCATGCTCGCTGACTGGCTGGTGGCCGATCCGCTGGCGGATGGGCGGCTGATCGACCTCTTTCCCGGCCTGAACGTTACCCCCACCAGCTTCACCACCGCCGCGTGGATCGTTTACCCGAGCCGCGCCTTCCTGCCGCGCAAGGTGCGGGCGATGGTCGATTTTCTGAAAGAGCATATCGGCAGGCGAGGCGCGTGATACGGGCTTGCCTGCGGGCATTGTCCGGCTAAAGTCAGCTCATGAGCCCGAAAACGCTCCAGCCTGTTCCTCGCTTCAACCAGCAGCGGGTCGGCGCCGTAACCTTTGCGGTCGTGGCGCCTGACGATATTGCGGCACGCGCCTGTCTTGAAGCGTATTACCGTGAGCTTGCGACCCGCTTCGAGGCTGGTTTTGATCCGGCGGCAAATCCGGCGAATGACGCTGATATGCGCCCTCCGCGGGGCTATTTCGTGCTGGCAACGCTTGAAGGAGAGGCTGTGGGCTGCGGCGTACTGGTGTGCGGGGCCGATGGCGTGTCGGGTGAGATCAAGCGGGTGTGGACGGCGCCCGGCGCGCGCGGTCTTGGCATTGCCAAGCGGCTGCTCGACCGGCTCGAAGTGATCGCGGGCGAGCGCGGCCTTGAGGTCCTCAGGCTCGATACCAATCGTACGCTTCACGAGGCGCAGGCGCTTTACCGCCGCGAGGGTTATCGCGAGATCGCCCGCTTCAACGACAATCCCTATGCCCACCACTGGTTCGAGAAGCGTCTGGCGCCGGGCTCAGCGCCGTGATTTCACCAGATTGCAGGTAAGCTTGCCGCCGTAGAGCCTGCCTTCCTGCCAGCAACCGGTCGTCAGGCATTCCTCGAGTTTGGGCGTGCAGTGATCGGCGAGGCAATTGGTGTCGGTGGGCGCGCGCGTCTTGCAGCGGGCCGCGCATATCGACTGGATGCGGCCGCAGGACTGGCCGCTGGCATCCTTCTGTGCTGGCGAGGGTTGGGCTGCGACAGGCTGGAGGGTCGCCAGAGCGAGGATAAAGGTCGTAATGAGAGCGCAAACGCGCATGTTCCACCATCCCCTGCCGCCATCGTGCGAAGCTCCATGATTAGTGCTTCTGGCCGCAAACGGCCATGAGCTCTGTCGTTATCCCCGATAAAATTGGGCTGTTGCAGCATTTTGCCGGCGCCACGCGTGCGGGATTTGGCCGAGCTTGGGTTAACGGGTGATGGTGCCACAGTGGCTGGCACCCTTTGATGCCGCATCCCTTCATCACCAATGGCTCAAGCTTGCGGGCGATAGAGCCGTGCCAGACGATGCGGCGACACCCCCAGCCCGTAGAGGGAGAGGATCAGGCAATTGCGCAATTGCTGGCGCAGCGGGCCATGGCGGGCAAAGCGGCGCGCGGAGGTGGTGATGGCGAGGTCAAGCTTGCGAAATATTCCCAAGCCCCGCAGCCGCTGGCGCATGTCAACATCTTCCAGAATGGGCCATGCGGCAAAACCACCGAGACGCTCAAAGGCGCTGCGGCGGATGAAATAACCCTGGTCACCAAAGGTGGTGACGCAGGTATCGAAGCGCGTCATCCAGGCGGAGAGCGACAGGGTGGCGCTGCTGCGATCAAACGCCAGCCGAAAGCAGCCGGCGATGACACGGGCGTCCGACAAGGCGGCGCGGATGGCGGCTTGTGCCTGCGCGGGCAAGCGACTGTCGGCGTGGAGGAAGAACAGGACGTCGCCTTTGCTCACCGCCGCACCCGCATTCATCGCCTGTCCGCGTCCAGGCGCGCTGCGCGCCAGAACGACGCCGGGGCTTGCAGCAACGATATGCGGGGTGTCATCGCTGCTGCCATTATCAACGACGATGATCTCGGCGAAATCCGCCAAAGCGCGTGTTTGCAGCAGGGAGGAAAGGTTCTCCGCCTCATTACGTGCAGGGATGATGAGCGAAATGCGCAACGGGGGTAGGCCGGCCGTCATTTGGCGGCGGCCGCAACCGCTTCCCGGCGCAGCGCACGCAAGGTCACAAGAAAATCGCTGCGGATTTTCGCACGGATCAACATGGCCGGCAGGGGAATGGTGAGGGCGAGCGCTGCATCATAGACCACGCGCGTGCCCGTCCCCAGCAACTCCAGGCGCCATTCGCCATTGGAATGAACATAGTCGCCGGTGATCTGGCGGAAGCGGATGAGCCGTGGCTCAATATAGTCGGAGCGGAAGACACTACGGATTTCAGGCAGGGGGAAGGCCGGATTGATGACATGCTCGCGGATATCGCCGCTGCGTGTCATCTCGAGGATACGGCAGGTTTTGAGGCCGGAAACAATCCGAAACGCGTAGGTGCAATCATTCATCACCCGCCACACCACAGGGCGAGGAGCGGGAATGTCGATCGAGGCAAGGACACGAACAGTTTGAGCGGCGGCATCATAATCGACGCTGATACGCGGTGGCGTTATGCCCTGTGTTGTCTCCGCTGAGATGGCTGCTGACATCGCCATCACAGCAAGCACGCCTGCGGTGCACCACCGGACAGGACGGCGGGCGTTCAGGAGCACGCCTGTCAACCGGCGCCTGTGCCGGGCGCATTGAGCGTCCAGTCATAACCATCTTCGCTGATGCGCGGCGTGCCTGCCAGGCGCTCCGCCAGATCAGCATTGGCGAACTGGCGCAGATGGCGCAGGATGCCCGCATCATTGCCGCCGAAATCCTCGATGAACCAGCGATAGATGCTGGATATCTTCAGCGATCCATCGGCTTTCACCGTCACCGCGCGCGGGTGGTTGACATAGGCACGGGCGGCGGCATCAAGATCGCCATCGAGGCTTGCCGCGCGCCAGGGCGCCGGTTGCAGGTTGGGGCAGCCGATAGAGGCGCAATTGACCGCATAGTGGACTCGCGGATCGGCGAATGTCGGGCGCATGATGCCATGCTCGATGTCGTCCAGAGACAGGCTTTTTCCCTCGATGCTCACCAGCTGGGTGCGCCACGGACCAATCAGCGCCTTGAGGTCGAGCAGGCTGGACTGGCTGCGGATGTCGCGGATCGATTTCACCGGATAATGATCAAGGATCACCTTCAGCGTGAGCGCATTGTAGAGGTTTGCCCAGAAGACCAGGGCTTGCGGGCGCGCCATCTGCGAGGGGCGCGCGCGTGCCAACATGGCGATGTAGGCGCCAAGCGCCATCCGGTCCTGGGCGTCAGCGTGCCAGCGCCGGTAATCGACGCGGTTGATACCATCGCGCCCGTTCGCGACGTATTTTCTCAGCAGCTCAGCAAACAGCGCATCACCGTCAGCTGCACTTGCTGCGCGCTTTGGTAAGGCGGTCAGTACCAGCGCTGCCCCCATCAGCGAGCGGCGTGAGATCATCTCTTGCGTCATGTCTGGCTCCAGGAGATCGCGGCAGTAAGACCTGCCCGTTGCGACTGCCGATTGTGTCAGTATTGCGGCCAGCACGCCTCCATCCACGCGTTCGTGAGGATAAGTGTTGGGCTTGAACCGCGTTTCACCGCATCATGACGTCATGCTTTCTTAATCTTTCGGGCGTCGAATTGAGGCACTGAACGAGTTCGAAAGACGCGCGGAGGCGTCGGGCTTGATCGGCGAGGGGCTGCATTCGAGGAAGGATAACTTCATCGAGGAGCAAGCCATGACCGACCTATCTGTGATGGACAAAGATCTGCTGGCGCAATTGCGCGGCTCGGGCCTCACCACCGCGCATATTCTCTACTGCATGCCCGATCATCCCCATCTGCTGCAAACCTTCATCTGGCAGGATTATGACGAGGCGCCGCGCTTTCCCATCCTCAACAAATTCCTCAGCTTCTGGCAGCGCGAGATCGAGGGCAGGTTGTTTTCAGTGGCGGTTGCCCATTCGCGGTTGATCAAGCCGGCCGAACTCAAGCCGGTGGCGGGCATGTGGGCGCTCAACTGACGATTCAGTTGTCGCCGTTAACCCCTGCCAACAAAAGGCATTTTGGTCGCCATGATGGTGACGAACTGCACGTTGGACGCCAGCGGCAGCGAGGCCATGTGAACGATGGTGTCAGCAACGTGTTCGGGGTCCATCAACGGCTCGATTGCGATCTCGCCATTGGCCTGCGGCACGCCGGAGGCCATGCGCATGGCCATATCGGTTGCGGCATTGCCGATGTCGATCTGGCCGCAGGCAATATCGTAGCGGCGCCCGTCAAGCGAGGTTGATTTGGTGAGCCCGGTGATGGCGTGTTTGGTGGCGGTATAGGGCACGGAGTTCGGGCGCGGGGCGTGCGCCGAGATCGAGCCATTATTGATGATGCGCCCGCCGCGTGGCGACTGATCCTTCATGATACGGATGGCTGCCTGCGTGCACAGGAAGGAACCGGTGAGGTTGATATCAACCACCGCCTTCCATTGCTCAAAAGTGAGGTCTTCCATCGGGATCGCCGGAGCGCCGATGCCAGCATTGTTGAACAGAAGGTCAAGCCGGCCGAATTTCGCCTTCACCGCCGCAAAGAGCGAAGCAACCGAGGCGGGATCGGCCACATCAGTGGGGTGCGCCAGCATGAGGGCAGGGTTGGGGGCTGCTTTCGCAACCGCTGCTAGCGCGTCCTTGCGCCTGCCAGCCAGCCCCACCGCGAAGCCAGCTCTCGCCAGCGCCAGGCTCGCCGCCTTGCCGATGCCGCTGCCGGCACCCGTGACGATGGCGACTTTGGGGGTGGTGGACATGGGCAGGTCTCCCGGAAGTGTGTTGTTGTTATGCGCGCGGCAGAAGGCGCGTTTGGCTACAGACTTGCCGAACGCGCGCAAGTGTCAAGGTGGGGGAGGCGGCGTTACTTGACAATTTTGCGGTCATATCCATCTGTGCTACATTGTAGCTCACAGGCGGAACATGGCCGAAAATGCAGTGATACGGGCGCGGATCAATCAGCGCGTAAAGGACGAGGCGAGCGCCGTGCTCGATGCGATGGGCCTGACCGCATCAGATGCCTTTCGCATGATGATGATGCGTATTGCGGTTGAGAAGACCCTTCCGTTCGAGCCGCTGGTGCCCAACGAAACCACCATCGCCGCCATGCGCGAAGCGCGGGCGGAAAAACTGCTGCGCTTCAAGACCATTGATGCCATGATGGACGACCTGCGTGAGGGAGATTGAGCGCACCGGCCAGTTCAAGCGCGACTATTTTTACCAGCTGATAATGCTTATTCATTCTCTGCGCCAAGAAATGTCTTCATTCATGCCTCCGTAAGATTTGCCGGCGGGCTCGCTTTCATAAGCCTGCTTCCTGCCGTCATCCCTGCGGCGTGGTCCCCGCCGGCTCCGCTTCCGGGCTGGTGCCGATCAGGGCAAGGCCATAGGCGATTGAAGTGAACTGGTCGGCCGATATCAGGCGCTCGCTGCCGAAACGCTCGGTGAACAGGCGGCGCACCGCCGGCACGAAGGAGGTGCCGCCGGTCAGGAAGACTTTTTCGACCGCGCCGGCGGCAATTTCTGCCTCATTCAGCACCTTGTCGATGGTGGCACCGAGCCGGGCGATATCGTCTGCGATCCACGTTTCAAAGTCGCGCCTGGTGATGGTTGAGCGGATGTCGAGGCCGTTGCTGGCGAAATGGAAATCGACCTCGTCCCCGGCCGACAAGGCGATTTTGGTGTCGGATACGGCACGGTAGAGCAAAAAGCCGAGGTCGAGGTCGACGAGGGTGATGAAATCGCGCAAGAGGGCAGGCTGCAGCGCCAGATGGGCGAGCTTGCGCAATTCGCGCAGATCGCCATTGCTCTTCATCATCGCCAGATGATGCCAGCGCGCCAGACTGGCATAATAATGGTTGGGGATCTCCAGAACCTTGTCGAAGGAGCGGTAGGAACTGCCCTTTCCCAGTCGCGGCGCGATGATGTGGTCGACGATGCGATAATCGAAGGTGTCGCCGGCGATGCCGATGCCGCCATGGCCAAGCGCCTCGGCGCGCTGCCGGTCACCAGCGCGCGAGAAACGCATCAGGGAAAAATCGCTGGTGCCACCGCCGAAATCGGCGACCAGCACGGTCGCGTCATGGTCGAGATGGCGAGCGAAGGAGAAGGCCGCGCCGACCGGCTCGTAGACATAGCGCACATGCGTGGCGCCGAGGCGCTCGAAAGCCGCCTGATAGCGCTGTATCGCCAGCGCCTCGTCGGGATTGTTGCCGGCAAACCGCACCGGGCGGCCGACGTTGATGGCGGGTGCTGTGAAGCTGAACGCTTCTCCGCCATGGCGGGCAAGCGTGCGCAGGAAAGCTGCGAGAAGATCCTCGAAGCGGTAGCGCTGCCGGAAAATAATGGTGGAATTGAAGCTGGCGCTCGCCGCGAAGGTCTTGAACGACTGGATGAAGCGATGGGCGTGGTGGCCTTCGAGAAACTGCTCGATCGCCCACGGCCCACCCTCGGTCTGGGCGGAGCTGCCCGGCTGCTCTTCCCAAAAGCACAGCGCCGAGACGTAGACGCTGTGTTTTTTTCCGCCATGATCGAAGCGGATGGCCTCGACCCGCCCATCAGCAGTCGCAACCGCAATGACGGTATTGCTGGTGCCGAAATCGATGCCGATCGAGACAAGGGGCGCGGTGCTCGGCATGGTCCGCCCTGACGGCCTGTTGGGAAGGGGCGGAACCCATAATGGCTTTGGCCGGTTATGCCAAGGCTGTTTCAGGTTCTGCCAGGACTGTTTCAGTCTGTCCCCTCACGCGGCCAGGTCGCGCATCACCTTGATCAGGTCCGCCTTGCCCTCAAAGCCGATGCCGGGAAGGTCTGGCATGGTGATATGGCCGTCGAAGACATTCACGCCATCGGGGAAGCCGCCATAGGGCTGGAAGAGATCGGGATAGCTTTCATTGCCCCCCAGGCCAAGGCCGGCGGCGATGTTGAGCGACATCTGGTGGCCACCATGGGGGATCAAGCGAGAGGGTGACCAGCCGGCCTGGTGGACGACATCAAGCGTGCGCAGATATTCAACAAGCCCATAGGAAAGCGCGCAATCAAATTGCAGCCAGTCGCGGTCAGGGCGCATGCCGCCATGGCGCAGCAGGTTGCGGGCATCCTGATGCGAGAAGAGGTTTTCGCCGGTTGCCATCGCTCCTGGATAGAATTCGCTGATTGCGGCCTGCAGGGCGTAATCGAGCGGGTCGCCCGCTTCCTCGAACCAGAAGAGCCTGTAGGCGCGCAGCATTTTGGCGTAAGCGATGGCGGTTTCCAGATCGAAACGACCATTGGCATCGACCGCCAGTTGCGCCTTGCCGTCGATTTCGCGCAGTACTGCCTCGATGCGCCGCTGATCCTCAGCGAGGCTGGCGCCGCCGATCTTCATCTTGACGACATTGTAGCCGCGCTCAACGTAAGAGCGCATCTCGGCGCAGAGCGCGCTATCGTCTTTGCCGGGGTAATAATATCCGCCGGCAGCATAGACGAAGACGCGGGGGTTGGCGTCGCGCTTCTTGCCGTCGGCCAGCAGGCGAAAGAGCGGTTTTTCGGCGATTTTTGCCACCGCATCCCATACCGCCATGTCGATCGTGCCCACCGCCACCGAGCGCTCGCCATGGCCGCCGGGCTTTTCATTGGCCATCATCGCTGCCCAGATCCTGTGCGGGCAGAGATTGTCATTTTCCTCATTGATGAGGCTCGCGGGCTCTGCCTCCAAAAGGCGATTGCGGAAGCGCTCGCGGATGAGCCCGCCCTGGCCGTAACGGCCATTGGAATTAAACCCGTAGCCGACGACGCGCTCGCCGCCCCGCACCACATCGGTGATGACGGCAACCAGGCTCGTCGTCATTTTCGAAAAATCGATATAGGCGTTGCGGATGGGCGAGGCGATGGGCTTCGTTATCTCGCGGATATCGATGATGCGCATGGGCGTTCCGGTCGGCGGGATTGAATGGCGCGGGCTTTCTTATTTCTGCGCCGCCTGTTTGTAGGGCGGGCGTGGGATCGCCAGATGGGCAGCGCGGAGGGCGGCTGACCAGCGCTCGCGCAGATCGTGAAAATAAGGCTCTCCCGCTTCGATCCGGGTGGCAAGTTCGGGAGCGCAGGCGCCACGGCGCGCCACCAGCATGTCGATGGGCAGGCCGACGCTGAGGTTGGAGCGCATGGTTGAATCCATCGAGATGAGGCCAAGCTTCAGCGCGTCGTAGATTTCGGTGTCGAATTTGACAGCACGGTCGAGAATGGGCTTGCCGTATTTGTGCTCGCCGATCTGCAGATAACAGGTGTCGGCGGTGGCTTCGATGAAATTGCCGGCGCGGTAGATCATGAAAAGGCGCATGGCCTCGCCCTTGATCTCGCCTGCCATCAGCATGCTGACATCAAAGCTGGCGCCGGTCTGCGACAGCATCTGGCCGTCCACGTCATAAACGGCGCGAATGGCACGCCCGACAAACTGGGCGGCCTTGAACATGGTGGGCTGATCGAGCAGGGTTTCGATCGTCCCTTCCTCGTTCTTGATGCCCTCGCTCACCATGGAAATGACCGATTGCGTCACCGCCAGATTGCCGGCGGTGGCAAGCGCGATCAGCTTTTCGCCGGGGCGCGAGAAGACATGGAGCTTGCGATAGGTCGAAACGTCATCGAAACCGGCATTGGTGCGGGTGTCGGCGATGAGCACGATGCCGTCCTTCACCAGAATGCCGACGCAATAGGTCATCGTTTGCTCTCCCTTGCTGCTTGCCCAAGGCACCTTGCCCGCGGATGCAGGGCACAGCGCTGGCCTTAGCAATGGGAAGCGGGTTGTACAACTTGGTCAGGACAGGGATGGTGGAAATGATCCCTGCGATTGCGATTGGGTTGCCGGGATAGGGCGGGGGGTGCGCACGGCCTGCAGTGGTTCGACCTTTACCCGGACGCTCATCGCTTCGCCATCACCGCCGCGCTGTGCCCCGCGCACGGGGGTGGCATCCAGTGAATCAAGCCCAGCCGCCACCCGCACATAGTCCCCGGTGACGCAAACGCAGTTGGCGGCGTCAAAGCCAACCCAGCCAAGGCCGCTGACATAGGCCTCGGCCCAGGCATGTCCTGCTGTCTGCTGCGCCTTGTCATCTGTGCGCAGGAGATAGCCACCAACGAAACGCGCCGGGATGCCCAGCGCCCGGCTGATGGTGACAAAAATCTGGGCGAAATCCTGACACACACCCTGACGGGCGGCGAAAGCCTCGCGGGCGCTCGTGGCCGGTGTCGTTGCGCTGGTGTTGAAAGTGATCGTCTGGTGGAGATCGAGCATCAGCGCATGGAGGGCGGCGAGCTGATCGCGGCTGGCTGCGTCGGCATGGCTGATGGCGAGATGGCGCAGCGCGGCGTCGGCTTCGGTGAGCGCGCTCGAGCGCAGGTAGAATTCGCGGGGAAGGCGTTCGACCGCTCCTTGGACAACGCCGTTTGTGTCCTCGGTTTCAATATCGCCTTCGGCGATGACACGAAGGCTCTCGGTCTCGCGGTCGATGGAAAAGGCATGGGTGATGTTGCCGAACGAATCCTCATCGCGGATGACGCGGCATTCAGCGCCAATCTCAAGGCGCCAATTCCCGACATATTGACCCACATGGCCACGCGGGGTGAGGCGGAGGATCTGGATGAGGTGATTGACGGGCGAGCGATAAGTATAAATCGTCTCGTGAGTCACGTGAATATGCATCGCCGCCTCAGGTCAGGAATTGTTTGGTGATCGCCTGGGCGACATGATTGTTGCCAACGATGAATTGCGAGATGAATTCATGGAGGCCGCCCTGAAAAATACCTTCAATGGTGGCGTTGCGCAGATCCGACGAGACACGCCGTGACAGGCGTTGCGCGTCGCCCTGCCGGCCATAGGAAACAGCCAGCTCATCCAGAAAGCGGACAATGTTGCCGTAGCAGCAGGCGAGCGAGCGCGGCATCTCCTCACGCAGAATGAGAAAATCGGCGACCAGCCAGGGTTTGACGCTGTCGCGGTAAATCCAGTTATATGAGGTCAGCGCCGAGACCGAACGCAGCACGGCGGCCCACTGGAAATAATCAAGCCCACCGCCCACCGGTTCTGTCTGTGGCAGCAGGACATGGTATTTCACGTCAAGAATGCGGGCCGTGTTGTCAGCCCGCTCGATCTGGAAGCCAAGGCGCGAGAAATAATAGGCGTCATTGCGCAGCATCGTCCGGTAGGCGATGCCGTCAAAGCGCAGCGTCATTTCCTTCACCCAGGCAAGAAAGCGCGCGAGCTCTGGCCCCGAGCGCAGGCGCTCGGCGGACAGGGATTGCAATTCGAGCCAGGCGCTGTTGATAATCTCCCACATCTCGACCGTCAGCGCGGTGCGTACAGCGCGGGCATTGTGCCGAGCGGTTTCGATGCAATTGCGGATCGAGCCGGGGTTGGTTGGCGAGAAGGCAAGAAATTCGATGACGTTCTCGGGGGTTACCTCGTCAAACGCGTCATGGAAGGTATCGACGCAGGCAGCGGTCGCCACCGCGCTTTCCCATTCATTCGATGTGCCGGCATAGGCCGATGGCAGATTGGCAAGGCGCGAGGCGACATCGAGAATGCGGGCAAGGTTTTCCGCCCGCTCTATATAGCGCGACAGCCAGAACAGATTATCGGCGGTGCGGGAAAGCATCAGGTGTATCCTTACTGATCAACGACCCAGGTGTCCTTGGTGCCGCCGCCTTGCGAGGAATTGACGACCAGTGATCCCTCGCGAAGCGCCACGCGGGTGAGGCCGCCTGGAACGATGCGGATCTTGTCAGCGCCTGACAGGACGAAGGGACGCAGATCGACATGGCGCGGCGCGATGCCTTCGTCGACCAGGGTGGGCACGGTTGAGAGGGCGAGGGTTGGCTGGGCGATGTAATTTTCCGGGTTGGCGCGCAGCTTTTCTGCAAAAGCCTCACGTGTCGCCTTGTCGGCCTTGGGACCAACCAGCATGCCGTAGCCGCCTGAGCCGTGAACTTCTTTGACGACAAGCTCGCTGATGTGTTCCAGCACATAGGCAAGCGCGTCCGGTTCACGGCACCGCCAGGTCGGGACATTCTTGAGGATCGCCTCCTCGCCAAGATAGAAGCGGATGATCTCGGGCATGTAGCTGTAAACGGCTTTGTCGTCGGCAACGCCGGTGCCAACCGCATTGGTGAGCGAGACGTTGCCGGCCTTGTAAGCGCCCATTAACCCGGCAACACCCAGCATGGAGTGCGGATTGAAGGCCAGCGGATCGAGGAATTCATCATCGACGCGGCGATAGATGACGTCGACGCGCTTCAATCCCTCGGTGGTGCGCATGTAGACGATATCGCCGTTGACGATGAGGTCGCTGCCCTCAACCAGCTCGATGCCGAGCTTGTCGGCCAGAAACGAGTGTTCGTAATAGGCCGAATTATAGACGCCCGGTGTCAGCAGCACGACATTGGGGTCGGCGGTGGCCGAGCGGGGCGCGATCGATTTCAGGGTGGCAAGCAGATCGTCGGTGTAGTTCTCGACCGGCAGCACGCGGTTGTTTTGAAACAGCTCGGGAAACATGCGCAGCATGACTTCGCGGTTTTCCAGCATATAGCTGACGCCCGAGGGGGTGCGCGCATTATCCTCAAGCACGTAGAAGGTCTCAGCATCAACGCGGACGATGTCGATGCCGGCAATCATCACGTAGATGTCGTGGGCGGTGCGGATGCGGGTCATTTCCGGTCTGAACGACGGATTTTGCAGCACCAGCTCGGCTGGAATGATGCCGGCATTCAGACAGTCGCGGGCACCGTAAACGTCCTTGATGAAGGCGTTCAGAGCCTTGACGCGCTGTTCAAGGCCGCGCGACAGGCGCTGCCATTCCTGGCGTGAGAGAATACGCGGCACGATATCAAAGGGAATAAGACGTTCAGAGCCTTCCTTGTCGCCGTATACGGCGAAGGTGATGCCGATGCGGCGGAAGAACAGTTCGGCTTCATGACGCTTGCGTGCCAGCATCTCAAGGGGGGCTGATTCAAGCCATGACTGGATATCGCGATAGGGGGAACGAATTCCCGCAGGATCGGAATGCATTTCATCGAAAGGCATGGTCACCCTTGATCGTCCTCACGCTGCGACGTCAGCCAATCGCCGCCAGGAAGAATTGTGCACGTGCCTGAGAAAGGTGCAATGGCGCGTGCAGGGCATCATCGCTTAAAAAACGGGCAATAGAAAAGGCCGCCCCGGAAGGCGGCCTTCACAGATGTCACCGGGAGTGCGAGGGATCAGGCCGTCAGCTTGAGGTCGACCTTGGGAAAATCAACGTCTGTGTCAGCGACGTGGTTGGCGTAATTGGTGAAGATGTTCTTCACCACATGCGCGGTTACTTCAAGGATATCCGCCTCGCTGAGCCCGCCGGTCTTGGCAGCCTTGATATCGGCGGCGGCAACATGGCCCTTCTTCTCGACGATGGCTTTGGCAAGCGCGACGATGGCGCCATTGCGCCCGCCTGTCAGCGTGCCGGCGCGCGCAGCCAGAATGTCGGCCGGGCTGATACCTGCGCCCTTGGCGATCATCGAATGGGCGGAGATGCAATAGGAGC
>NZ_JAKFWN010000018.1:17856-36430 GCF_021731865.1 Raskinella chloraquaticus (SeqCode)
TTGGCAAGCGCGACGATGGCGCCATTGCGCCCGCCTGTCAGCGTGCCGGCGCGCGCAGCCAGAATGTCGGCCGGGCTGATACCTGCGCCCTTGGCGATCATCGAATGGGCGGAGATGCAATAGGAGCAATCGTTCAACTGGCCAACGATGAGGGCGATGAGTTCCGCTTCCGGTTTGCTCAGATGGCCTTTCTCGAGGGCGCCACCGAGCGCCAGCAAGCCATTGAGGGCAGCGGGTGCCTTGGCAAGCGTCGCGTAGAGATTGGGCACCATGCCGATCCTGTTTTTGATGGTATCGAGCGTCGTCTTGACGTCGCCAGTGCTATCAGCGTGGGCAAGGGGAGTGATATGGGGCATGTTTATTCCTTTCAGAGAACGATAACGGAGCAGTCTGGGTGCGTACCTGCGGCTGGTCAGCGTGGTCTGTCTGCATCAGGCCGGTGCAGCAAATAACAGCTGCGACAGCCTGCGCTACAATAAACGGGCGGCGCGGAATTGGCAAGCGCGACGATGGCGCCATTGCGCCCGCCTGTCAGCGTGCCGGCGCGCGCAGCCAGAATGTCGGCCGGGCTGATACCTGCGCCCTTGGCGATCATCGAATGGGCGGAGATGCAATAGGAGCAATCGTTCAACTGGCCAACGATGAGGGCGATGAGTTCCGCTTCCGGTTTGCTCAGATGGCCTTTCTCGAGGGCGCCACCGAGCGCCAGCAAGCCATTGAGGGCAGCGGGTGCCTTGGCAAGCGTCGCGTAGAGATTGGGCACCATGCCGATCCTGTTTTTGATGGTATCGAGCGTCGTCTTGACGTCGCCAGTGCTATCAGCGTGGGCAAGGGGAGTGATATGGGGCATGTTTATTCCTTTCAGAGAACGATAACGGAGCAGTCTGGGTGCGTACCTGCGGCTGGTCAGCGTGGTCTGTCTGCATCAGGCCGGTGCAGCAAATAACAGCTGCGACAGCCTGCGCTACAATAAACGGGCGGCGCGGAAGCTGATATGCCCTGCCTTTCCGACAATGATGTGATCATGGATGTCGATGCCGAGCGGTTTGGCGATATCGATGATCTGGCGGGTCATGGTGATATCGGCCTGGGAGGGGGTTGGATCGCCCGAGGGGTGATTGTGCACGAGGACGAGGGCACTTGCCGAGAGTTCAAGCGCCCGTTTCACCACTTCACGTGGATAAACCGGCGTATGATCGACCGTTCCGGACTGCTGGACCTCGTCGGCGATGAGACCGTTCTTCTTGTCGAGAAAGAGCACGCGGAACTGCTCAATCGCCCCGAATGCCATGGTCGAGCGGCAATAGTCGAGCACCGTGCTCCATGACTGCAGGACGGTGCGCCCCTTGACCTTGCCTTTGGTCAGGCGGTTGGCGGCGGCCAGTACGATCTTGAATTCAATGACCGCCGAGGCGCCGATGCCGCTCACCTCGCACAGCCTTGCCTCGGGCGCGGCGATCACTTCGGCGAAACTGCCGAATTTGCGCAAAAGCTCCTTGGCAATCGGCTTCACATCGCGCCGGGGCATGGCGCGAAAGAGCAGCAATTCCAGCAATTCATAATCGGCAATTGCGTCGGGGCCGCCTTCGCGGAAGCGGTGACGCAAGCGTTCACGATGGCCAAGCCAATGCGGTCCATCTGCCATGCCAGCGGGTTGTTCGCTGTCATCACTCATGGAATGCAATCAGCCGGCGCGCGCAAAGGTCGGCCGGTGCAGGCCAGCCGGCGACAGTGTGAAAATATCCACCCCCGTCTCGGTTATGCCGACAGTGTGCTCGAACTGGGCGGACAGGGAGCGGTCGCGGGTGACCGCCGTCCACCCATCCGACAGGATCTTCACATGGGGGCGTCCGAGATTGATCATCGGCTCGACCGTGAACATCATGCCTGGCTGCAGCACGACGCCTTCTCCGCTACGCCCGTAATGCAGGATGTTGGGGGCGTCGTGAAAAAGCTGGCCGATACCATGGCCACAGAAATCCCGTACCACCGAACAGCGCTCCTTTTCGGCAAAATCCTGGATCGCCGCGCCGATATCGCCAGTGGTGGCGCCGGGGCGGATCGCTGCCAGCCCGCGCAGCAGCGCTTCGTAAGTGACGTCGATGAGGCGCTCGGCCTTCCGCGAAATCCCGCCCACCGCATACATGCGGGAACTGTCGCCATGCCAGCCATGATAGATGAGTGTGACATCGATATTCAGGATATCACCCTCGCGCAGCGGTTTGTCGTTGGGAATGCCGTGGCAGACAACGTGGTTGAGCGAGGTGCAGATCGACTTCGTGTATCCTCGATAGTTGAGCGGCGCAGGGAAGGCCCCATGGTCGAGCGCGAACTGATGCAGCAGCTTGTCCAGATACTCGGTGGTGATGCCCGGCCTCACCTCGTTCGTCATCATGTCGAGCGCAAGAGCCGTCAGCCTGCCAGCCTCATGCATGGCAAGAAAGGCGTCCTGCGTATGGATCTTGATGCGCCCGGTATTGCGTGCGGGCGACAGGCCGGCGTCGATGAAGGTCATCGCAAATCGCGTGCTCGGGTGAAGATAGGACTGTATGGCGCAATTTGCAGGTCGGATGCAAGGCTTGGGTTTCGTTGTCGCCATCGGCGCCGTGGCGGAGCAGGGCGCTTGAGACATCGCCCACCTTCGTCTATGGGCATGCAGTGAGGGCGATGCATGGCACATGACGGGCAGACGATAACGGCAGCTGTCCTGGTGATCGGCGATGAAATCTTGTCGGGGCGCACCAAGGACAAGAATATCGGGTATATCGCTGAGTATCTGACGGCCATCGGCATCGACCTTCGCGAGGTCAGGGTGGTGCCGGATATCGAGGCGGAGATCGTGGCGGCGGTGAATGCGCTGCGATCGCGCTTCACCTACCTCTTCACCACCGGGGGCATCGGTCCGACCCACGACGACATCACGGCTGACTGCATCGCCAAGGCTTTCGGGGTTGGGATTGATATCGATGAGCGGGCGGTCAACGTGATGCTCGAGCGCTACAAGCGCGAGGATCTCAATCCGGCGCGCCTGCGCATGGCGCGCATTCCCGCTGGCGCTGACCTCATCGCCAACCCCATTTCCAAGGCGCCAGGCTTCATGCTGGGCAATGTCATCGTCATGGCGGGTGTGCCAAACATCATGCAGGCAATGCTGGATGACGTCTCGGGCCGGCTCAAAACCGGGCAGAAGATGATTGCCCGCACAATCGATGCCGCCGGCCTGCCGGAAGGGCGCTATGCGGCGAGCCTTGGCGAGCTTGCCCTGCGCCATACGGCGGTGTCGATTGGCAGCTATCCGTCGTTTCAGGCCGGGGGCTTTCGCAACCAGATCGTGGTGCGCGGCAAGGAGGAAGAGGCCCTGGAGCGCGCCGTGAGCGAGGTCGGGGCGATGATCGCCCGGTTGCAGGCTGACAGCGCTCCGATCTAACCTCGTTTCACCCTACGCCAACGCAAGATGCGAGACACACCCATGTCTGAAGCCAACAAAGCCTTCCCGGTCTCCTGGGACCAGTTCCACCGTGATTCGCGCGCGCTTGCGTGGCGGTTGTCGGGCGTTGGAAGCTGGGAAGCCATCGTCTGCGTGACGCGCGGCGGGCTGGTGCCGGCGGCGATCATCGCCCGCGAGCTTGATATCCGCGTCATCGAGACAATCAGCGTGGCGAGCTATCACGACAGCAACAAGCAGGGTGAGCTCAAGGTCCTGAAAGGGGTCGCACCCCATATCATCGAGATCGGCAAGGGGGGAGGCGGCAGCGTTCTCATCGTCGATGATCTGGTCGATACCGGCAAGACGGCGCAAGTGGTGCGCGCGCTCCTGCCGAAGGCGCATTTCGCCACCGTGTACGCCAAGCCGCTCGGGCGTCCGCTGGTCGACACGTTTGTCACCGAAGTGTCGCAGGATACGTGGATTTTCTTCCCGTGGGATACCGGGCTCTCCTTCCAGCCGCCGATTGCCAAGGGGGCACAGGCGTGAACCTTTCGCCCTTTGCGGCTGGCGTTTGCCGCCCTATAACACTTCTCAAGCGGGCGTGGCGAAATCGGTAGACGCAACGGACTTAAAATCCGTCGGACCGAAAGGTCTGTGCCGGTTCAAGTCCGGCCGCCCGCACCAGATTTTTTCAAATGCCATGTTTTCAAAGGGCTGTGACGCGCGGCATCGGCGAGAGCGCAAGGCGACCTTGTCACCGCCGGCGACGATCGGACCGGCAAAGAGTTCGCCGTCAATGCATCGTTATCACGCAATCTCCAACGCTTCGCCATAGGCGGCGGCGATGGGCTCTTTCTTGCCGCGGAGGTGATCCTTCATCAATTGCGCCAATTTGTCACCATCGCGGGCGATGAGGAGGGCCAGCATGCGTTCATGCTCGCCAATGGCGCGGATCCACTGCGCTTCGGTCTTGTGGGCGCGATAACGCATGGTCTGGATGCGCTTGGAAATGCCGGCATAGATCTGGATCAGCGTGGTGTTGCGGCTTGCCGCCATCACCGCCTCGTGAATGGCGCGATTGAGTTCGAAATAGGCAATTTCATCGCGCGCTTTCCATGCAGCCAGCATCGCGTTGTGGTCGACCTGGATGGCGGCAATCTCCTTTTCGGTGATCCGCCGGCAGGCGAGTTCAGCGGCGGTTGCCTCAAGGCCCGCAACGACCTCCACCATTTCCTCGATTTCGGCGAGCGAAATGGTGGCAACACGGGCGCCACGATTAGGCAAAAGATCAAGAAAACCTTCTGTTGCCAATATCTTGATCGCTTCGCGTAAAGGTGTCCGCGAGGTGCCGAACCGCGTACACAGCTCCGCCTCATTGATGCGGGAGGTAGGGATGAGTTCACCACTCAGAATGAGATCACGTAGCCGATCAGCTACTTCGTCATGCAGGTAGCGGCGGGTAATGCCAATGGCTGATTCAAAATTGCGCATGCATTCATGATACAAAATACGAAGGCGGACGTCGAGTACTTCCTTTTGGTCAGGATTATCGGGTTAGTCAATGAGGGGCGCTGTCTCAATAAGCTGGTAACCAGATGCGTGTTAATCACGGACACGCCGCAGAAGCGGCCGTAGAGGAACTGCCTATGGAAAATCGGCGAGTTGCGACCAGAAAGCGCGTCCTGAAGGGCGCGAAGGCCGTCTATGGCGGTTATTCCTTTGTGGTTGATTGCACCATTCGCGATGTTTCCGAAACCGGTGTACGCCTCAAGATGTCGGCGTCGGTGACTTTGCCCGAGGGGTTTCTCCTTTATTTTCCCGATACCCAGACGATGCGCTCGGTGCGCGTGAGCTGGCGCAAGCCCGGCGAGGTTGGCGTCATCTACGAGGGCGCGCCACGCGAAATCCGCGACAGTTCGGACCCGCGCGAGCGTCGGCTTCTGTCGATCGCGATGGTGTGACCGCTCAGGCTGCCTGCGCTCGGGGCATGCATGCGACATGTCCTTCAGGCAGATGCAGCAGGCGGTGGACAGCATCGGGCGCCTGCAAAAACAGGCCAATCAGCATATGAATATCGCGGAAGGCGCTTTCGACTGCCTGGCGGGAGGCGCCCTTGGCGGTGCCCTGGCAGGGGTCACGCAACGACCAGCGGGCGCGCTGCGGCTGACCGGCGAATGTCGGGCAGCCTTTTTCCTGGGAGGCTTCGCACAGGGTAATGACATAATCGAGGTGGGGCGCATTCGGCCCGATGAACAGCTCAACCGGTTTTGACGCCAGTCCTTCGATGCCAAAGCCTCTCTCCTTGAGCAGATGGCGGACCTCGCGATGAATGCAGCGGTGCGGATTCATGCCGGCGCTGAAGGCACGGAAGCGACCCGCGCCCAGCTTGTTCATGATGGCTTCGGCGAGAATGGAGCGAACGAAATTGCCGGGGCACAGAAAAAGGATTGTTTCAACAGACATGCCAGCCTCCCGAGCGGATCAGGGTCGTCTTGATCAACGCGTATAAATGCTTATAGCCGCCGAAAAATAAGATATCTTTGCGCTTTTCTTTCGTATTCGACCAAATCACCGCCTGTTGAGCGCGCGTGATGTCTCGCCATTCGTGCGCGCCTCGTCTAGCTTTCATGAAAACAAGCAGGAGAGCATGATGAGCAAGACGCAAGATGTGGTGATCCTTTCAGGTGTGCGGACAGGCATCGGTACATTCGCCGGCAGCCTCAAGGATTCGCCGCCAACCCAGCTCGGCGCCCTGGTGACGCGCGAGGCGCTGCAGCGCGCTGACGTCAAGCCGGAGATGGTCGGCCATGTGGTGTTCGGTAATGTCATCCATACCGAGCCCAAAGACATGTATCAGGCGCGCGTGGCGGCCATGGAGGGCGGTATCCCGCAGGAGGTGCCGGCTCTGACGCTGAACCGGCTGTGCGGGTCGGGGGTACAGGCAATTATCTCGGCCGCCCAGACGATCATGCTGGAGGATGCCGAGGTGGCGGTCGCCGGCGGGGTTGAGACGATGTCGCGGGCGCCGTTTGCCGCGCCCTGGCTGCGACAGGGTCAGCGCATGGGGGATGCCAAATTCGTGGATATGATGCTGGGAGCCCTGCATGACCCGTTCGGCCACGGTCATATGGGGGTGACGGCAGAAAACGTTGCGGCGCGCTGGCAGATTTCGCGCGCTGATCAGGATGCGTTTGCTCTCGAAAGCCAGCGGCGTGCGGCACACGCCATCAAAGAAGGGCGTTTCAAGGAACAGATCATGGCGGTCAAGGTCAAGAAAGGCCGCGACATGGTCGATTTTGCCAGTGATGAGCACGTCAAGGGCGATACAACGGCTGATATCCTTGCCGGATTGAAGCCGGTCTTCAGCAAGGAGGGCAGTGTGACGGCGGGCAATGCGTCGGGCATCAATGACGGCGCAGCGGCGCTGGTGCTGATGTCAGGCAAACGCGCCGAGGCGGACAAGCGCAAGCCGATGGCGCGCATCATCGGCTATGGCCATGCGGGCGTGGCGCCGGAAGTGATGGGCATCGGCCCGGTCGATGCCGTGCGCAGCCTCATGCACAAGACCGGTCTTACCATCAAGGATTTCGATGTGATCGAATCGAACGAGGCCTTTGCATCGCAAGCCTGCGCGGTGTCTCGCGAGCTTGGTTTTCCCGCCGACAAGGTCAACGTCAATGGCGGAGCGATCGCGCTTGGCCACCCGATCGGCGCGACGGGAGCCGTCATCACCATCAAGGCGATGTATGAGCTGAAGCGTATCAATGGCCGGTATGGGCTGATCACCATGTGCATTGGCGGCGGGCAGGGGATCGCGCTGGCGATCGAGAATATCCACTGAGGGGGGTATCAAGCTTGAAAGCCGTAAAGCCAGTCATATCTGGCGGCGAGGCCTTTGGGCCCTAATGCGCTGAGTGCCATATCGCGGGCAAGCGCGGCGATCCCGCCCAGGTGAAAGACGTGGCCGTTGCGGATGGCTTCGGCCTGAACGCGCGTGACGCGGGCGGTGCGCTCGCGCTTGAAGCGGGCGAGAGCGTTGTTGATGTCGGGCTCCTCGCTCAGGCAGCTTGTGAGTACCCAGGCGTCCTCTATCGCCATCGAGGCCCCTTGGGCAAGAAAGGGCACCATGGGGTGAGCGGCATCGCCGATGGGCAGCAGGCGCGTGCCCGGCCAGCGGCGCAGCGGCGGGCGGATATAAAGCGGCCACCGCTTCCATTCCGGTGCCAGCGCCAGCAATTCCCGGGCGGGCGGGGCAAAATCGGCGAAGCGCTGCTGGACGTCATTGGTATCAGCCTGCGCCGCCCAGCTTTCCTCGGGATGGTCGTCGGAAATAATGGCAACGATATTCACCAGCGTGCCGCCGCGCAGCGGATAATGGACGAGATGGGCGCGATGGCCGAGCCACAAGCCGGTGGCGTTACGGCGCAGAGGTGCTGGAACGCCGTCCACAGGAACGGTCGCGCGATAGGCCGAGCGCCCGGCAAAGCGTGGTGGTGCGCCACCTTCCATCGGGCTGCGCAATGTCGACCACAGCCCGTCGGCTGCCAGAAAAAGAGGTGTGGACACGTCTTCATCCTGCGGACCGCCACGCAGGACGGCGCTGACGCTTGTCGCCATTTCCGTGACCGCGCTTACCTCTCGACCAGGTGACAGACGTAGCCGCGTCTCCTGCCGCACCAGCGTGAGGAGTGCTGCCTGCAGATCGGCGCGGTGCGCCACCCACATCGGCGCCCCCCAGCGGCGCACGGCTTCGGCGCCAAACGGCATATCGATCAGGACGCGTCCTGAATGAGCGTTGCGTACCATCAATGATTGCGGTTTGCCGACCAGGTGGTCAAGCAGGCGGTCAAGGCCAAGCGTGATGAGGATGCGCGAGGCGTTGGGCGACAACTGAAGGCCGGCGCCGACCTCGTCGAACGTGCCGGCGCGCTCGATCAGATGAACGTCAAAACCGGCGCGCGTCAGGCACAATGCCGCACTCAGCCCGGAAATGCCGGCGCCGGCGATGATGATGGGCCGGTCGAGGCCGTTCATAGGGTGATGTTGTCAGGCCGCGGCGCTGTAGGCGCATTCGGCCGGATCGGCCTGGCGTGGGGCAAGCTTGCTGTCATGGCGATAGAGCGTCGAGCAATAGGGACAGATGATTTCCCCCTCCGCTCCCATGTCAAGGAACACATGGGGATGGTCGTAGGGCGGCAGGGCGCCCATGCACATGAGTTCGCGCGCGCCGACCTTGATGAGGGACTTGCCCGGGCTGTTATGAAAATGTGCGACTGCGTGGTCTGTCATGATCGATCCTCAAACGATGGCGGGACCATACTGTGATTGACAGAATGAGGCCAGCGTTCGATTTGGCTTGTCTCGAACAGAATGCACAGCGACAGGAGACCCCCGTGCCGGACTTCAAAAATGGCGACATGCAGATTGCCTATCTCGATGAGGGCGAGGGCGAGGCGATAATCCTTATCCATGGCTTTGCCTCCAACAAGGAGACGAACTGGGTTGCACCGGGCTGGGTCAAGACATTGACGGCGAGCGGCTACCGGGTGATCGCGCTTGATAATCGTGGCCATGGGCAATCGGCCAAGCCGCATGACAGTGGGCATTATGAGCAGAAGCTGATGGCAGGCGATGCGCTGGCGTTGCTCGATCATCTGGCGATCAAACGCGCCGATATCATTGGCTATTCGATGGGCGCGCGGCTTGCTCTGTGCCTCGCGGGAATCGCTCCGCAGCGCGTGCGGTCGCTGGTTCTTGGTGGCGTCGGGCTCGGGCTTGTCGAAGGCATGGCGCACAGCGCCGCGATTGCTCAAGCGCTCACCGCTGAGGATCCGGCCAGTGTGACCGATCCCACCGGCAAAGCCTATCGCAGCTTCGCCGATCAAACGAAAAGCGATCGTTTGGCGCTGGCGGCATGTGTTGCATCAATGCGGGTGCCGGTCGCGCCGGAAACGCTGAGCGCAATCAGCGTGCCAACCCTGGTTGCGGTTGGCACGCGTGATCTTGGGGTTGGAAGCCCCGAGGGGCTTGCGGCGCTTATTCCGGGGGCCGGGGTGTTCATGATTGTCGAGCGCGATCATATGTCGGCAGTCGGCGACAAGAGCCACAAGGCAGCGGTTCTCGCCTTCCTGGACGAACGTCCGTGACATGCTGTCAGTTACTATAAAATTGATAAATACGTCATCAGATCAATGAAATAACATAATGTTTTAAACATTTGAATCATCCTTGGGTCGAGGTACGAGTGCACTGACATTGCGGGAATGTGCGCGCAACCCTCGCGGTGGACGACAAAGCAAACTATATAGACATCGCTGAGTTCAATGCGGGGAGCCTTCCATGCAGCCATCCAATACCAACCAGGCGTCACAGCCGACGCGGAATCCAGGAACGCTGCGGCTGCTCGATCCCGTCTGGGACCGGATACGCGGCGAGGCTGAGGCGATCGTTGCTGAGGAGCCGGCACTCGCCTCCTTCGTTTATGCCACCGTTCTGTCGCATGCGACGCTTGAGGATGCGGTGATCCACCGCCTGGCGCAGCGACTTGATCATTCCGACGTGCCCGGCGAATTGCTGCGACGGGTGTTTGAAATGGCGGTTGAGCAGGACGAGACGATCGGCGACAGCTTCCGGGCGGATATTTCGGCAGTGATAGATCGCGACGCTGCGTGCAAGCGCATGATCGAGCCGATTCTCTATTTCAAAGGGTTTTCTGCCATTCAGACCCATCGCTTTGCACATTTTATGTGGCAGCGCGGGCGCCGTGATTTTGCGCTCTATCTGCAGAGCAGGGCATCGTCATCCTACGGTGTTGACATTCATCCCGCCGCTCGGCTCGGGCGCGGTATTCTGCTTGATCACGCGACGGGTCTGGTAGTGGGCGAGACGACGGTGATTGAAGATGATGTATCCATTCTGCAGAGCGTCACGCTTGGGGGCACGGGTAAGGAAAGCGGCGACCGGCATCCCAAAATCCGCCGGGGCGTGCTGATCGGCAGCGGTGCCAAGATCCTTGGCAATATCGAAGTTGGCGAATGCGCGCGCGTTGGCGCCGGCTCGGTGGTTTTGGACAATGTGCCCCGCTGCACGACGGTTGCCGGCGTGCCCGCCAAGGTTGTCGGGACATCGGGCTGTGACCAGCCCTCGCGGCAGATGGATCAGAATTTCACTTTCAGCATTTGATCGCGCCGCCGGCTTGTCCTTGCCGGTGAATTGCGGCACATGTCGCGGTCGTAAATCAGGGTGATGTGGAGGCGCTGGTCTGGCGCCTCCATGGCGTGACGGGGATGCGCCAGGTCGCTGCCGAATTTGTAACGATGCAACGGCGCAAGCCGAAAGGGACTGCCGATGACGGGTGAAGAGCTGAAGAAGATCGAGCGTTTCATGCGCCGTACATTTGATAATCAGGGGATTACGGTTCGCGCGCGCCCTCGTAAAACGGATTCGGCTGAAGTGTATGTCGGCGATGAATTCCTTGGCGTGATGTTTGAGGACAAGGAAGACGGAGAGACATCCTATAATTTCCAGATGGCAATTCTCGAAATCGACCTCGAGGATTGAACGGCCTGGCGCTCAGCGGTCTGCTATGCTGATCGCGGCGAGGAGCGCTGATATGGTCTCGTCAAGCCGCCGCCATTGCCCCAGCAGGCTGCGGGGAAAGCGATAGACGACATCGAGCCGCTCGGTCAGTCGGATTTCGCGCAGACACGTTCCGGGTTGATCGGTGACGGGCGGGGCGCATCGCACAAAATAGGAAGCGGGGCTCGCCGGGTCATAGAAAAGCTCCTCACCCACATATCCTGAATCCGATACGAACCGCCGGCCGGTCAGCCCTTGCGGCGCATTCAGTGTTGCCGGATCAAGCAGCCGGTTATAGATGGCACCCAGCCGGCGGGTAGGGTCGAGGCTGTCATCAGGCGGGCTGAGTGAAATGAACACATCGGTATCTCCCGTGGTGCCTGTCGCCTGATCGGCGCCGGATGCGTTGGATGGCGGCCAGCGCAAAACCAGCTCCAGACGATCAACGGCCGCGTCCCGGCGCTGGCCGGGAAAGCGCACCAGATCATAGGGCACAGACAGAGGCACGGTCCCGACGGTGACGCGGAACGGGCGCGGGACCTGGTCAGGCGGCAATGGCGCGCGTTCGCTGTACCACCAGGCTTCGATCGATGGCCGGACCACCAGCCCGCTCGTAGCCAGGGCCGCCAGCACGCTGACGGCGGCAAAAGGCCAGAGAGGGATGCGGTTTGCCAAGGGTGCAGAAATCCAAATGAGCCGACAAGAGCGCATGCGACGAATCATGTGCCGCTGCGGCAACGGTATGATGCTTGCGCGGTTCAGTGAATATGGGGGACTGCCGTATCAAAATGATACGGAATGCGAGTGAGGCGTTAACATGTCGACAACTATCAGCGTCCTGCTGTGGGCGATCGCTCTTGGCTTTGTAACGGCGGGAATACTGGCGAGCTGTTATCGCCTCATCACCACCCAGCCCATGTCTTTCAAGCTGCTGACCGAGGGCGGGCCTGCAGGCTCCCTGGTGGCTCTCCCGCTTCTGGCGGTGACGGGACCGGCCGTGATTGCCCGCAATGCGTGGCGCGGGCGGACGATCAAGGGCAGGGCCTGGGGATGGATGGCTGCCTCGCTCGTCCTTGTCTCAGTGTGGAGCTTTATTATCGGCGTCTATGTGCTTGATGTCGTCATTCGCCTGCACATTGCGCTTTTTGCCTGAGGCGATGCTGTGCTTGTCTTGAGGCGCACGCGATCACGGAGCATGCAGACATGGCCATCTATGAACTAGACGGGGTTGGTCCCGATCTTCCCGCCAATGGCGATTACTTCATCGCTGAAAACGCTGCCGTCATCGGCAAGGTGCGGCTGAAGCCGGGCGCCAGTATCTGGTTCGGGGCGGTCTTGCGCGGCGACAATGAGTGGATCGAAATCGGCGAGGGGTCCAACATCCAGGATGGCTCGATCCTGCATACCGACATCGGCTTTCCGATGATGATCGCCGCCGGCTGTACGGTCGGCCATCAGGCGATCCTGCACGGATGCACGATGGAGACCAATTCGCTCGTTGGCATGGGTGCGGTGGTGCTGAACGGCGCGCTCATCAGGCGCAACAGCCTGGTTGGTGCTCATTCGTTTGTCGGCGAAGGCAAGAGTTTTCCCGAAGGATCGCTGATCCTTGGTGCGCCAGCCAAGGCTGTCCGCCTGCTGGACGAGGCGGCAATCGCGAACATCGCTCGCCTGACAAAAGGGTATCAGGCCAATTTCAGACGATTCAACAAAGGTTTGAAGCGCGTCGGCTAAAAAAGAAGAGCCGGTCCTTGGGGGGAGGACCGGCTCTGGGATCCTGGTCGGGGACGGGGAGGCAGGGAGACCGAGGATCCAATAGGTTGACGTTAGCGGCGCGTGGCGGTCGCGAGGTCGGATCCACCTGCGTGGGGGGCAAGCGATACCCAGATATTCGCACTCCACTGCGACTGACGCTTGACGTAGCGGTAAGGAACTTTGCTCCAGTGGCGGATGTCATTGTTCAGGTTGTCGAGGATGACGTCGCCTTCGCTGGTGCGCACCATCAGGACAGCGTGACCCTCGTTTTTCGTGTCACGCACGACCGTGATCAGCAGCGCACTCTCCGGCCAGCCCAGTTAGTGGAGACGCCGACGCTTCTCGAGCACATATTTCTCGCAATCACCCTTTCCATCATCCGGGTATGTCCAGTAATCCTCAACGCCGTAGTGATCCCAGTCGGTGATTGGAATGATGTCGTTGTTGACCTGGCGGTTGATCGCATCAAGCTGCGCCCAGGCGGCCTTGGACATCTTGGCGTCGCGCGGCGGGGTGTTGCTCTCAACGCATTCAGCCGGAAAATTGCGGCAGAACTGCACCCAGCCCGACGGCGGGCGTGTCTCGCCGTTGATCGAGATGTAATTTGATGTTGTCGCCGACGCTGGTTCGGCCGGCAGGGTGAAGGCGTCGCGGGCCATGGCCTGTGACAGGCTGAAGATCATCACCAGGACGCCTACTGTTGCGATTAGTTTTTGCATGTTCTGTGTCTCCCCGTTAGTATTGGGAAGATGACACACAATATTTGCAGTCACGCTAAGTAATATTCGTGTATTTTATGTATGTTTTATGATTGTTTTAGTATTATTTATGTCTAATTTTAATGATTACTTTAATACAATATTAGCCATGGAAGACGCTGCTCCACCACAAGATACGATCCCAGATTGACGCAAATTTGTCTCAAATTCGAACGAACTGGCAGCGCTGCGCTGACGCGTCGTAGGCTGGTCGGGGAATGGTCTGGATGAGCGGGGCGATAGGTGGTGCGCCACAAAGCGCTGCGTTGCGGCCAGGCGATCGCCTCGAGCGCGAGCACGCCTGTGCGTTCAGCCTTGCCTCTCTATGTTGCCCCAACACATGCGACTGCAGGCGGGCACAAACAATAAGGGCGCCATCACGGCGCCCTGTGGTCTGTCATTGTATCGATTATCGGTGAACTCGACGTGTGGACGCCATGAACGGCAGCGACAATTTTTACAAAGTGAGGCCTATACCGTCACATCTCAGCACGAAGCCGGCTGTCAATGCAGTTGCTGCTCGATGTGCTCGGGGTCCTGGATGCTGGCGAATTCGAGCGCGATACCGGCTTCAAGATGACGCACGATGCGAGCGCGGATACGGCCAAGCAGCACGGGTGTTCCGACAGTCGGGCGGTTCTGCAGGCTGATGGCAGCGCCTGACAGGGACAGGTCGATGAGGCGGCATGCCTGCACGCTGCCGTCGGGCAAGGTCAGGCGCGACATGGGATTGCGCGGCAGAATGCGCTCATGGCGACGATCTTCCGGCAGGCCCAGAACATGACGATTTGCGAGCCATGTCAGCTGGGAGGCGAGTTTGTCGCGTTTGCGCGCCGTCGCCTCGATCGTCATGGCAAAGCCATTGGGAATAAGGCGTGCGATGCGTCCCTCGACCCGGCCCACATGGTCGATATAGGCAATCACCATATCGCCGACGAGCGAGGTTTCAGGGGCGAGGAATGAAACGCCGCCTGGCGAGATGTCCAGAACCTGGCAGGGATATTCCTGCTTGGTTGGCAGCATATAGCGACCGAGCAAGGAGATGCTGACGCGCTGAAAGCGACGCTTTTCGCGTGGCTTCGGCGTCTGTCCCGGGCGATTTTGAGCGAGCGCTACATTCATCGTCGTGCGTGCTTGCCTTCAAGCGTTATCACTTGGCAACAAACTACCCCGCTTAACCTTAAGAACCGGTTAGTCTAAGGCTACCAGGACGATCACACGAAAATTATCTCCGCTTTTCGCGCTTGGATCGCTCATCAGCTTTTACCGCCATCCATCACTGTCAAATGGCGATAACGGCGCGCACGGTCGGCCGCCAGTTCGATTTCGGGTGTCATCAGCTGAGTAAAACGGGACTGCGCCGAGGCGAGAGAGGGAGTTTCACCGTAGAAATTGTCTGGGGCGCCCGATGGCCACAGCAGACGCGTATTACCGATCTTTCGGTTTGACGGTGGCTGGATGCCAATCCAGTATGGATCGTTCAGCGTCCCCATGGCGCCTAATATGCGATTGGCGCGGCCGAATGTCGACAGAGGCATAAGGACCATTTCGACATTGAGCAGCGCCCCCTTGCCAGCGCTTCCCTGAAACTGCAAAACCGTGACAGCGGCCTCGGCAATGATCGCCCGGAGCAGAGAATCGATGGTATCGCGCTCGCGCCCCAGCCAGTCGGCGAGAAAGTCACGCTCCTTCAGTTCACGGCAGTGAAGCGTACAGATGCGCATGCCCGCCAGTCGCCAGGAAATGCGACCCTCATCAACCGACAGAATAAAAGTATCAGGGAGAATGTTGCGGATATCACTTGGCTCAATTTCTGCCCGCGTCGGTGCCGGACGTGTACCACGGCGCTGGTTCCAATATTCATATAGTTGTTCAGTTGATTGGTGCGCGAAACGCGGCTTGCGCTGCATCATAGTCTTATCACTCCGTTACCCCGGTGCCTGCCCTGGCTGTGAAACGCCATCCCCGCAATCCCATTTCGGCACAGTTTGACCGTGTCGAACGTCGTCGGCAGGCTCACGCTGCATGCGCCGTGCCATGTTTTGTTAACCATGATGGATCAGGCCAGCCTGCGTGAACTGGTGCGGGCGGCGCGGCGAAGCGCGCGTTGCGATTGCCAGACTGCTTGCGAATGCCTAAGCGTGGGGCATGGATGATATGATCAAGACGCCGCCAGCCGGCCCCGCAAACGAGCCGTTTTTCAATCTTCCCGGCGTGATTGTGGCCCTATCCGGCGTGATGATCGGCCTTCATGGCTGGCGTCAATGGATCGCAACGGAAAGGGATGAAGACCTCATCCTGCGCTTTTCCTTCATCCCGCTGCGCTACAGCGATCAGGGGTTTGCGCGCGTATTGTTCGCCGATGATCAATGGGCACGGTTGTGGTCCCCGATCACCTACGGGTTGCTGCATGGCGACTGGCAGCATGTTTTGGTCAATACGCTGTGGCTGGTGGTTTTTGGCAGCGCGGTCGCCTGGCGGTTCGGGCCAGGGCGCTTTCTTTTGTTTTCCTTGCTGTGTTCGGTTGGGGGCGCAGCCGCCCATTTCATGACGCATGTGGGCGAGGCCGTGCCTGTTGTTGGCGCATCCGCTGCCATCTCTGGTCTGACGGCTGCCGCCTGCCGGTTTGTTTTCGAAGCAGGAGCGCCGCTCGGCGGCCTGCGTGGATCAGGGGCGCTGGCCTTTCAGCGGCCGGCGCCGCCCTTGCTTCAGTCGCTGTCGAACCCGCGCATCTTCGGCTTCGTCGCCCTGTGGTTTGCCCTGACAATTGTCTTCGGGTCCGGCATCATACCAAGTGGTCTTGAAGAAGGGACCAGTATTGCCTGGGAAGCTCATCTGGGTGGATTTCTTGCCGGCTTGGCCCTTTTTCCCCTGTTTGATCCCATTTTGCCGCGAAGGTTGGCTGATTAATCACATTTTGTCTCGGGGCGATTGCGGCAATTGTGGTTGGCGGGCATCGTGCTAGGCTGAGGAAACCGTCGGCAGCAAGACCACGGCGAGAGGGGGAAGGCTATGATCGTCAAGCAGATCCTGGAAGCCAAAGGGGGCGACGTCGCGACCGCAGCTCCAAGCGCAACCATTGCTCACGTCGTGGCGATGCTGGCCAAGCGCCGTATCGGTGCGGTTGTCATCACCGGCCCCGATGATCGGATCGTCGGGATCGCGTCAGAACGGGACGTCGTGCGGGCGCTTGACGGCGAGGGGCCATCGGTACTCGATCTGCCGGTGTCGACCATCATGACGCGCACCGTTGCCACCTGTTCGCAGGAGGCATCGATCGCTGACCTTATGCGTCAGATGACGGAGGGCAAATTCCGCCATCTGCCGGTTGTCGTGGGCAGCACGCTCGCGGGGATTATTTCGATTGGCGATGTGGTCAAGTATCGGCTGAGCGAACTTGAGCATGAGACCAACGCCATGCGCGATTACATCGCCACGGCGTGAGCCGTCTACAGGGCGATCTGGTAGCGCACGAACGGAGCGCGTTTGGCAAGGCGCTCGTAGAGCCGCCTTGCCGTGCCGTTGAACTCTTCCGTGTTCCAGTAAAGGCGGGTGGCGCCGTAGTCCCGTGCCGCGGTTTCGGTGGCGGTGATGAGTGCCCGGCCAAGCCGCAGGCCGCGCGCTTCAGGTTTGACGAACAGATCCTCAAGATAACAATAGCCGCCCTTGCTCCAGGTTGACGGGTGGAACGTGTAATGGACGAGGCCAAGCGGCGTCCCCTCGGGTGACAGCGCTATAAATCCGTTGATGCCGTTCCCCTGGCTCACCCGCGCGAACGTGGCGTCGGTGATGTCGGTGGCCAGATGAACCTCGTAGAATGACAGATATCCCTGCCACAGCCCGTCCCACGCGGTGCGATCCTGCGGGGTGATGGCACGGATGAGGGGAGAGGGTGTCATCATTGTATCCTGCGCCGCTTGTTGTCAGCAAATACGAGACTTGTCAGTTTGTTACGGCAAAAATCTAGCGTTGTGAATCAGCGTCGGGCAAGCGTGTGAGGTGAGGGGTGCCGCTGTCATCGATCACAAGTCGGCGGTAAAAACAGCTGCGGGCGCCGGTATGGCAGGCGCCACCATCGCCGCCCACGGCGACGCGCAGCAAAAGCGCGTCCTGATCGCAGTCAACCGCAATATCGACAATCGTCTGTAGCTGGCCTGATGTTTCGCCCTTTTTCCACAATTGCCGGCGCGAGCGCGACCAGTAATGGGCGATGCCGGTCGTCAATGTGAGGCGCAGTGCCTCGTCATTCATGTGGGCGACCATCAGTACATCGCCGCGCGCTGCGTCAAGGGTGATGGCGGTGATCAATCCGTCAGCATCAAAACGCGGCAGAAACGCCGTGCCTTGCTCCCGCAGGGTCACGGCGCTCATATCTGGGGTCACCATAGCGGAAAACCCGTCTGGCTCTGTGCTCAGCTCTTGAAGCCGCGGATGAGCATCATGAAGCGGGCCTGCTCGCTCGGATCGTCGCGGAAGACGCCGGTGAAGCCGGTGGTGACGGTGGACACGCCATGCTTCTGCACACCACGCATCGACATGCACATATGCTCGGCTTCGAGCAGGATAGCGAGACCACGCGGTTTCAAATGCTCATCAATAGAGTTGGAGATCTCGGCCGTCAGGTTTTCCTGCGTCTGCAGGCGACGGGCAAAGATATCAACAACACGCGCCAGCTTCGACAGGCCGACAACGCCATCGCGCGGATAATAAGCAATGTGAGCCTTGCCAGTGATCGGAACGATGTGGTGCTCGCAATGCGAGAAGAAGGGGATGTCGCGAACCAGAACGATGTCGCCATAACCGCCGACTTCCTCGAAAACGGTATCGAGTTCTTCGCCTGCGGACAATTTGTAGCCACGGAAGAGATCTTCCCAGGCCTTGACCATCCGCCGGGGGGTATCAAGCAGACCCTCGCGATCAGGATCATCGCCCACCCATTCGATCAGTGTACGCACAGCCGCTTCCGCTTCCTCGCGCGAAGGACGTCGACGGACGATATCCGCCTGGTCAGCGCGGGCAGGGAAAGACTTCACGACGGCATCCATTCTCATTCTCC
>NZ_JAKFWN010000019.1:0-35572 GCF_021731865.1 Raskinella chloraquaticus (SeqCode)
CGAAGCTGCCGGCCAGGACGGCAAAGGCGGCAAGGACATGGAGGCCGATCGTCGGCGCGTCCATGCCGACCAGAACAGCACTCAGGAAAAAACCTGCAATGACACTCAGCTGCAGACGATTGGGGATCGTCATCGTCACCAGATCGCTCGCAGCAGCGAACGCCATGGCGGCAGGAAACAGCAGAATCAGAACAAAGCTGGTCATTGCTACATCTCGTTTACGTGCCCGGGCTGGGATAGAAGAATGGAGACGAGTTTAGGCAATCCGACTTAAGAACCGGTCAACGCCGCGCAGATGGGAGAGGACAAAATGACGGCGCCACACGGTCGCCACCAGCCTGGGCGGGGTACCGGGAGCGTCCTGCTCTCGGTGTCCAGGAAAGGCAATCAGAGTTGATGCCTATTTCAGATTGCTTCGCACTTTGGTGAAGACGGTATTGAGGTTCGTTCCGATGCCTTGGACTGCCGTGATAACGACAACGGCAATGCCCGCAGCAATCAGTCCGTATTCGATAGCTGTAGCGCCCGATTCATCGTTCAGAAAGCGAGCTAGAGTGTCAGTCATTTTTCGACTCCCGCGGGGCGAGATGATCCGCGGTTATCCTTCACGCACGCGCCTTGAGCGCAAATCCAAGCAGCGAGCAATGCGGTACGCCGCATCATCCGCTTCAAGAGACTCCGTTCAATTCTGCCGCCACCCGCCGAAGCGGCGGGAGGCGGTGGCAATTGTCGTCGTCGCTGCCTCTGCCACGCTCGGCATGGCATCATCATGTCTCAACCGGGATTCACGCGTTCAACCCTTGAATGAAGGGCCCGGATTATCTCGGCCGGTTTGATTAGAGGGCGGCTTTAACCTTGGTGAAGACGGCGTTGAGGTTGGTGCCGATGCCCTGGACGGCGCCGATGACGACGACGGCGATGCCCGAAGCGATCAGACCATATTCGATGGCCGTAGCTCCTGACTCGTCCTTGGCGAAACGTGCGAAATTCTTCATGATAGCGTACTCCTTACAAAGCTGCAGTTGACGACGTAGTGTCCAGCCTCGCCGAAATGGTTGTGGCTTGGACAGGGCGAAATTAGCGCAATCAAATTTCCAGCCGGTTAAAGTGATGACGATAATTCAATCGATCGCTGGGAATGTTGATCCGGCCATCATGTGACCTGCGCCGCGCTGCTGGTTTTCGCCAAGATGAGATAAAATATCTTTATAATGCAATAAATTAGGCGATCTATGCCGGGAAAGCCCGTCGCCGTTGATGTACCGGCAGAACGCTACGTCATGCGCAACATTACGTATCTTCCACCAGGCAAGCGATCCTGAACCGGTCGGTTTGTTAGCGCTTCTTTCACTATAATGAGCGACATATTCACATCGGTTGTTTTACTGGCGATGGGAAAAGTCATGTTTCGCGGAATTGTCACCCTCCTGACGCTCGTTATTTCTTTGTCGCTCGCCGGCGCGGCGCAAGCCCAGGCCGAAAACGAACGGCAAGCGCTCTTCGTGCGGCTCGATGAAGCCACTCTGCTGCGCCTTGGCAGGCAGGCGCAAACCATTGTGATTGGCAATCCGTCAATTGCCGACGCGGTTGTAAATGATGGCAAAACCATCGTCATCACCGGCAAGTCGTTTGGAACGACCAATCTGATCGCGCTTGACCGGCGTGGCGAGATCATCATCGAGCGGCAGGTTTGGGTCCAGCCGCCCAGTGTCTCCATCCTGACCGTGCAAAGGGGCGACGAGCAGGAAACGTATTCGTGCTCGCCGCAATGTCGACGCACAGCCGTCATCGGCGACACGAACAAGAATTTCGCTGATATCGTCAACCAGGCTCAAACGCGCAACGGTCTGGCCCAGTCGCAGGCAACAAGCCGTTAGGCCTTTCCCGCCTGAAACAGGGCCAGGTCGGGCCAAGACGATACGCCACCTTAAAAAACCAGAGTGCATTCAATAAATACGAGTGTGCTGAAATTGCCCGATTGGTTGGAATGGTCTCGCTCTCGATGGCGACCGGCATTCATGACGGTACCTGCCGGCCAGCTTGCTTTTTCGCAATATCGTCAACTGATTTTATAACTTTCCTTGGCATCGTTCGAATCGCGCTTCTCTGATCTTCGAGGATTGATCGCCAGTGTTGCAAAGCCAGGTCTGCCGGACATCAGATATCAACCCGCATCAGCCCGCCCGATCGCGACATGCGTTGACGGGCAGCTGGCGGCGGCTCATGCGTGATCGCAGGGGCGTCACCGCGGTTGAATTCGGGATCGTCGCTCTTCCGTTTTTTGCCTTGCTGATGGCAATTATCGAAGCGGCGATGGCCTTCTTTGCCGGCCAGCTTCTCGATACCGGACTTAATGACGCGGCGCGCCTCATCCGTACCGGGCAGGCACAGGCCGGAGCCTATGACGCGGCACGCTTCAAGCAGGAGGTGTGCAATCGCATCCCCGCGCTCATCAACTGTAACGGCAGCCTGACGGTTGATGTGCGCGTGCCGACGAGCTTTTCGAGCGCCAATTTCTCCATACCAACCGCCAGTGGCAATTTCGACCCGGCGCAGACACAGTATAATATCGGCGGATCGAGCAGCGTCGTTGTGGCGCGCGCCTTCTACAAATGGCCAAGCTTCGCCAACCTTCTCGGCTCGTCGCTGTCCAATCAGGCCGACAAGACGATCTTGCTGGTATCAACTGCGGCCTTCCGCAATGAGCCTTTCTGACATGGGCATGTTCACAGGTTTCAAACTGCACGCATTTTCACGAGATCGCCGCGGCGTTGCTGCGGTCGAGTTCGCGCTGATCTTGCCGGTGATGGTGCTGATGTATGTCGGCACGGTTGAATTGACGAACGCCATATCGGCCAATCGCAAAGTGGTGGCGACCGCCAGCACGATCGGCGATCTCAGTGCCCAGGCCTCCGATATCGATGATGCGGGCATGAGTGCCATCCTCGACGCCTCATCGGCGGTCATCCAGCCCTATTCGGTGAGCCCCCTGAAACTGCGCGTCACGCAGCTCGTCATCGATTCCAACGGCGCGGCAAAGGTTGGCTGGAGCAGCGCGCGCAACACGACCGCACTGTCGCGCGGCGCGACATTCAGCACGCTGCCCAGCGGGCTTGCCACCCCCAACACCTATCTCATCTATTCCGAGGTGGATTACAGCTATACCTCGCCCGTCGGCCAGTTCATCCAGACCCCTATCAACCTTAACGAAACATTCTATCTGCGCCCGCGCGTCGGCAATTGCGTCAAGCGCAACGGAGCCTGTTCTTAGACATCCTTGCGTTTACCCGGAATGGCAATGTGCGCTAGTCGGCGACGATCTGATCCAGCGGCAAGCCTCGATTCAGCCAGCCTGGACCATGCTCGCTGCCAATCATTCCCTCGCCGATATGGGAGACCTGCGAGAAACCGGCCGCGCGTAGCATATCCATGCCCGCCAATGTACGCCGACCGCTGCGGCAGATGAGAATGACAGGCCGGTCATGATCGCCGTGTACCGCTTCGGCAATTTTTGTCACGAATTGCGGATCTTCGAGCGTGATGCCGGTGGCGCCTGCCGGTCTGCCTGTCGCCTGCCATTCATCCGGGCGGCGGATATCAACCAGCAGGGCATCCCCCTGCCCGGCCAGAGCGGCAGCATCGGGAGCGGCAATTGAGGCCCCTGGCGGCACCCCGATGGGCGCCATTGCCGAAAAGAACGTCAACGACGCCATTCCTAATGTCATCAAAGTGATGCTCATGATCGCTGTCCTGAATCGTTATCCGCTCCGCGTGAGGGCGTATCTACAGGGCATGGCGGGGGGCGGCAAGGCGAGGGAGCCGCTTCCGGCTCACGAAAACGTCACGTTGCGCTGGCCGATGAATGACAGGCGCAAGCGTGACGAGACCTGATCGATGATGGCAACGATGAGCAGGATGAGGAGGACAAGAAAGGCCACTTCCGGCCATTCATTCTCGCGGATGCGCTCGCTCAAGACGGAGCCGATACCGCCTGCCCCAACGATGCCGATGATGGTGGCCGAACGCGTATTGCTCTCGAAATAATAGAGCACCTGACTAAAAAAGATCGGTATCACCTGCGGTATCAGCGCAAAGCGGATGCGGTGAAGGGCATTGCCGCCGCTGGAGGTGACGCCCTCGCCCGCCTTGCGGTCGAGATTTTCAAGCGCTTCCGAGAAGAGCTTACCGAAGGCGCCGAAATCCGACGTCATGATTGCCAGCACGCCGGCGAACGGGCCAAGGCCGACGACGTTGATCCAGATCAGGGCCCAGATGAGCGTATCAACGGCGCGGATGCTGTCGAGAAAGCGACGCGACAGGATGTGGACGAGGCGATTGGCCACCACGTTCGACGCCGCAAGGAAACCCATCGGAAAGGCAAATATGGCGGCCAGCAGAGTGCCTAGAAATGCGATGGCCAAGGTTTCGCCCAGCGCTTTCAGATAGAGAACGAGGCGGGCTTCATTGCCATAGGATGGTGGAAACATGTGGGTGACGAAATCACCGAGTTTGCCAATCCCGCCCCAGATGCGCGACCATGAGAAATCAAGCTGCCAGACAGCGAAGATCATCAAGCCCAGCGCCCCGGCAATGATGGCAAGCGTCAGAAGACGGCGCCAGGGCGAGGGTGCGAAGATCTGCGGATAGGCAACCGCCAGTGCCGGGCGCTGCTGCAGCGCTTGCGTGCGCAAGACGTCGGGCGGTGCCGGTGGTGAGGCAGGCTTCATCGCCCTGCCCCGGTCAAATGATGGCGGACATACTCGGTCGCCACGTCGATCACCATGACGGTGACAATGATGAGGACCAGGATGGCGGACACGTCGGCGTAATAGAATTTGCGAATGGCGGTCAGCAATTCCTGACCGATGCCACCCGCGCCGACGAAGCCCATAATGGAAGCGCCGCGCACGTTGATTTCAAAGCGCAGCAGGCCATAAGAGGTAAAGTTCGACAGGATTTGCGGCAGAACGCCAAAGCGCACCATTTCCGTCCAGCTGCCGCCCGAGGCAATGACACCGTCAGCCGGCTTCATATCGATATTTTCAACGACTTCAGAGAAGAGTTTTCCCAGCGCGCCGGTCGTGTGGATGGCAAGGGCGAGCACGCCTGCCAGGGCGCCAACCCCGAATGCGACGACAAAAATCAGCGCGAACACCAGCTCCGGAACGGTGCGACAGAATTCAAGCAGGCGCTTTGTGATCCAGCGGGTGGTGCGGCTCTTGCCCAGATTGTCGGCTGCGTAAAAGCTGAAAATGAATGCAAACGCCGCCCCGATCGCCGTTCCCAGATAGGCGATGAGCAGCGTCTCGCCCAGCAATTTCAGCCATTTCGGCAGCCCCCAGAACCAGTCATCGGTGCCAAGGCCGGGATGAAGAACAACCAGCTGGCCGGTGTAGGGGCCACTGTCGAAAAGAAAGATGCGCTGGAGGTAACTCGTGAAATTAGTGAAATTGGCGACGAGTTTGAGCACGTCAACTTCGGCCATGACGGTGGCGGCGATGATGGCAAGCCCCAGAACAATCATGGCAGCGATCGTCTGACGGCGCCGGGCGGCCAGCGCCCGGCGATAGGTCAGCACATGCGGCAGGAGCTGTGCGTCTGGCAGGCGGACGAAGGTGGTCATATTTTCGCTTTTCCTGCCATCGCCACCCGGACACCCGCACGGAGGAGGACGTCAATTTCACCCTGATCCATGCGCGACGCCCTCATGAAAGGCTTACGCCTTGCGCAGACTGTCCACGAACTTGATCAGCTCGATCGTCTTGTCGTAATCCTCGTTCTTGACGTCCTGGTAAGGCTTGTTCTTGCCGTCGGACAGCTTTTCAAAGGCCGCCCGGTCCTTTTCGGCCGCTTCAAGGAAAGCCTTCTTGATGGCAGTCTTGAGATCGGCGGGCAGATCGCTCAACACCGCAACGGGCGAGTTGATGATGATGTCAGACTTCACGATGATGCGGAAATCATCCTTGGTCATCGGCTTGCCGTCAGACGATTTCAGCAGGCCCTTGTTGAGCATGCGGGTGAGATTTGAATCCTCCTCGGAGTTCCACCAATTGGCGGCGACATCAATGGTTCCCTGCGCCAGGGCCAGCAGCGCGTTTTCATGACTGCCGGTATAGATGACCTTGGAATAATAGGTCTCGGGGTTGATGCCGAGCGCATTCAGCTTGAAGCGCGGCATGTTGTTGCCTGACGTCGAATTGGGGTCCACAAGGCCGAGCACCTTGCCCTTGGTCTCTTCAATCTTGGAGAGCGGGGATTTGGCCAGCGTGTAGAACACCGAATAATAGCCTTTGCTGCCGTCCGAATTGACTTCGATGACGACAGCGTCGGCCTTCACGCCGGTGAGGCGGGCGCGAGCAAAGGAAGCGGGGCCGTGATTGGCGATGTGCACATTGCCGGCGCGTTGACCTTCGATGACGGCAGCGTAGTCCTGGGCAATACGCAACGTCACCTTGGTTCCGAGTTCCTTCGACAGATAGTTCAGAAACGGACCAAAGCGATCAGAAACGCCCGAGGCGTTCTCGGCCGGGACAACCGCGAAGGTCAATTCCGGATATTTTTCTTTCCACGACTGGGCATGGGCAGTGGTGGTCAGGAGGGCAGCGCCTCCGATGGCAGTCGTCATCATTCCACGGCGTGTGATCATCGTCGATCTCCTGTTCAATGGCAAAATCCGATACCGCAAGGCGGTCCCGGTCAGGCAGTTACGGCATCGGGAAGCTCGGCAGCCGAGCCTTCCGGGGTGACAGGGCTGTCCATCACGTCGTCAGCCTCAAGCCCGTAAAGTTCACGTGCGACATGCTGGGTGAGCGCTTGCGGGACATCGTCAAAAACGATGCGCCCCTGCGCCATGCCGACCAGGCGGTCGCAATAGGTGCGCGCCAGGTCAAGCGAATGGAGGTTGCACAAAACGGTAATGCCGTAATGGCGATTGATGCGCAGCAGCGCGTCCATGACGATGCGGGTATTGCGCGGATCAAGCGAGGCGATCGGCTCGTCGGCGAGCAGGAATTGCGGCTCCTGGACGAGGGCGCGCGCAATCGCCACGCGTTGCTGCTGGCCACCCGACAGGCTGTCGGCACGCTGCGAGGCAAGGGGGGCGATATCGAACTGGTCGAGGGCTGACATGGCAATCGCCAGATCGTCCTGCGACCACATCCGCGCCAGCGCCCGCAGGGCCGGCACATGATTGAGGCGGCCGACGAGGACATTGGTGAGCACGTCGAGGCGATCGACGAGGTTGAATTGCTGGAAGATCATGGCGCAGGACTGGCGCCAGTCACGCAGCGCCTGGCCGCTCAGCGCCGTGATGTCGCGCCCATCATGCAGAATGCGCCCTTCGCTTGGTTCCTGCAGGCGGTTGATCATGCGCAGGAGTGTCGACTTGCCGGCTCCTGAACGACCGATCACGCCGACAAACTGACCGTGTGGAATCTCAAGGCTGGCATTGTCGACGGCAGCCTTGCCGCCATAACGTTTGGTTACCTTGTCGATGACCAGCATGCTGCCTTACCCCATCATCATTCTCGTTGCGGCCTCGCCGCTCTTGAGATGATCGGGTACGCGGTCAGCGCTACACTTTTATGACGCGCCGCATTTTGACGGCGCAGCCGCGGTCAGATGGTCTGGTTATAGGCTCCGACTTCAGGGAAGGTGCGCAATACCTGATCGATGGCCTTGAACATGTCACGCATGCGCGCTTCGGAGACCGGACTTTCGACCACCACCACCAGTTCTGGCTTGTTGGATGAAGCGCGCACCAGACCCCAGGTGCCGTCACTGGTGGTGACGCGCACGCCGTTGACGGTGACAAGGTCGACGATGGCGCTGTCGGCTACCGGTTCGCCCTTGGCCTGCTTGTCCTTGAAGATCTGCACCACCTTGTCGACGATGCCGTACTTCACCTCGTCCGCGCAGTGCGGTGCCATGGTGGGCGACCCCCAGGTCCTGGGCAGGCTGGCATAGAGGTCGGCCATGGATTTCTGCGGATTGCGGTCGAGCATGTCGAGAACCGCGATTGCCGTCACGAGGCCATCATCATAGCCACGCCCGACCGGGGCGTTGAAAAAGAAATGACCCGATTTTTCAAACCCGGCGAGCGCGTTCAGCTCCTTCACCCGGCGCTTGATATAGGAATGCCCGGTCTTCCAGTAGACGGTCGTGGCGCCGAGCCGCTTCAGCTCGGGGTCCGTCATGAAGAGGCCGGTTGATTTGACGTCGACCACAAAGGTGGAGGGGCCGTGGACACGGGCCAGATCGCGCGCCAGCAGAGCGCCGATCTTGTCAGCAAAAATCTCGTCACCGTGATTGTCAACGACACCGCAGCGGTCACCATCACCATCAAACCCCAACGCCAGATCGGCCTTGTGCTCCTTCACCGCATCCGCCATGGCGTGCAGCATATGGAGGTCTTCAGGGTTGGGATTGTAGCGCGGGAAGGAATGATCGAGCACGGTGTCGAGCGGCACCACCTCGACACCCAGCGCCTCAAGGATCGCCGGCGCGAAGGCGCCTGCCGTGCCATTGCCGCAGGCGCACACGACTTTCAGCTTGCGCTTGATCTTTGATCTTGTGGCGAGGTCGGCGGCATAGCGCGCCGGAAAATCTGCAACGAAATGATAGGAGCCGCCGGGCGCCATCTCGAAATCGCCCGCAAGCACGATATCGCGCAACTGGCCCATCTCGTCGGGACCGAAAGTGACGGGGCGTTGCGCGCCCATCTTCACGCCGGTCCAGCCATTGTCATTATGCGAGGCGGTGACCATGGCGACGGCGGGCACATCAAGCGCGAACTGGGCAAAATAGGCCATCGGCGACATGGCAAGGCCGATATCATGCACCTTGCAGCCAGCGGCCATCAACCCCGAGACCAGCGCCATCTTGATTGATGAGGAATAACCGCGGAAATCATGACCGGTGACAATCTCGCGCTTGACACCGAGGCGATGAATGAGCGTGCCAAGACCCAGGCCCAGCGCCTGCACACCCATGAGGTTGAGTTCCGGCGGCTTTGGCGAACCGGGGTGTCCGAACCACCAGCGCGCATCATATTCGCGAAAGCCGGTCGGCTTGACGAGCGGGGTTGATTCGAAAGCAAGCGTATTGGGAGCAATGTCGGCTAAAGGCTTGGGGAATGACATAAGATATCCTGATCGCAGCGGGAGTGCTTCGTGTGGCGCACGGACAAGCCTGATGCAAGCTGACCAGGCGATGAACTGGTATGTCCGGAGGGTTCAGCGCGCCATCACGAGATGTGTCTCCGACAATTCAAAGCGCTTCATCTTGCCGATGACGTTCATGCCGAGCAGGCCCGTATCGAGGGCGCCAGGCGGCAAAACGGAAACCACAACATCATAAAGACAGATGGAGCCGACTCGAAGCTGGGCTACGCGCGCAGAGGTGGTCTGGACCGTGCCATTGGCAGTGTGCGCGATCCCTTTCCTGCCGTTTACCAGATCAAGACCCATTCTGATCGCGGCCTCATGGGGAATAGACACGGTCGATGCGCCGGTATCGACGAGCATGGGAATGCTTCGTCCATTGATTTCAACGTCCGTCATGAAATGACCGCGACGATCAGCCTGAAGCGTCACTGTCTGGTCCGAATAGCACCCCGGCGCGCCGGCAGCGAGGGGGAGCGGCGTTCGCACCTCCGGCTTTGTCGCATTCTGCCGGTCCGGGGGTGGCGTCAATGCGACGCCCGGCGCTCCGCCTGGCGGGGCGGGCTGCGCAAATACAGCCGTGTTCGGTCGGCTGGCCGGCGCCACGGGCGCCTGAACGTTTTTCGACAGCTGCTGCGCGACAACCGTCGCGGCGATGGCAACGACAATGGCGTAGCCGAGCAAGCGCATAGCATTCTCCCACGAGTTCAAACGCTAGGGAGAAAATGTTAAAAAATCCCTGAACAAATCGTTAAAATACCGTCTAATTCATTATTTCGTAACGGCTTTTGTGAAGGCCGCGCAATCAGCTTTGGCACTATCGCGCAGGAGCGCGTAATCGGCTGCTGTGGCGATCAGTGCAAAGCCAAGGCGCGCGAGATCGCCGGCGCTGCGGTCACCATAAGGAATGATGCCGAGCGCTTTGCCCGTCGATGTGACGGCAGCGGCAATCATGTCCACCGCTTCGTGCACTTTTTTCTCGTCCAGCCGTTCAAAAAAACCGAGATTGCCGGCAAGGTCATTGGGCCCGATAAACACCATGTCGACACCATCGACCGCAGCGATCGCCCCGGCATTGGCAAGGCCTCTGGCGCTCTCGATCTGGACGGCGATAAACAATTCGCCGGCGGCATTGGCGCCATACTCGGGGCGCATGCCAAAGGCTGATGCCCGCACCACGCCAGCCGCATAGCCCCGTCGTCCTTTCGGCGGATAGCGGCAGGCGGCAACGATGGCTTCTGCCTGTTCGGCTGTCTCGACCAGCGGCACCATGAGCGTGCGCACACCGGCATCAAGAACGCGCTTGAGGTGATCGGGATCGTGGGAGGGCACACGCAGCAAGGGTTCGGCGCCACCGATCCGCACGGCACGCAGGACATGGGCGAGGCTGGCGAGATCGCCTGTGCCATGTTCGTGATCGACGATCACCACCGGATAACCGGCGCGCGCGAGAATTTCGGCGGTATCGCTGTCGCGGGAAAACAGCCACGCGGCCTGAACAATGTCGCCCTTGATCAAGCGCTGGCGCAGTGTGTTGTCGTATATCATCGCTCTATCCTTCACGAGATGACCAGTTGCACCGCCATCGCTTCAATCTCGGGCATACGCGGCATGGCGGCCTGGGCCCCGGCCTTGGTGCAGGCAAGCGATCCGGCAGCAACGCCGCGACGGCAGGCCTCAATCAGCGGCATGCCGGCATCAAGCGCTGCGGCAAAGGCGCCAACGAAGGCGTCTCCTGCTCCGAGCGTATCAAACACTGAAACGTTGGGTGCGGCAAAATGGAGCACGCGCGTCCCCGGTTGGGCAAGATAAGCGCCCTTCTCACCCGCCGTCACCACAACCGCCCGGCCACGCCGCTCAGCAAGTGCCTTGGCGAGTGCCTGCGGATTGCTGCCGGCGAGCGCAAAGGAGTGAGCAAGCGCGACAGCCTCGATTTCATTGACGATGAGGACTTCCACCGCATCGAGCGTCGGTTCCGAGATCGGCAGGGCAGGTGCAAGATTGAGGATCGTGCGACCGCCCGCCTGATGACAGAGCGATACCGCCTTCTCGACCTCTCCTGCCTGGATTTCCATCTGCAAAAGCAGCATCTTCCAGCGATCAACCGATCCTTCCGGCAGATTGGCGGCGCTCACTTCGTAATTGGCGCCCGAAGCGACCACCACCTGATTATTGCCACGGGGATCAACGGTAACGCTGGCCAGGCCGGTCCTGAAACCCATCGACCGCTGCACATGAGTGAGATCGATCCCCTCCTCGCGCAACGTCACCAGCGCCGTATCAGCAAAGGCATCGCGACCAACCGCACCGACAAGCATCGTGCGTGCCCCGGCGCGATGGGCGGCGAGCGCCTGATTTGCTCCTTTGCCGCCGGGCATCAGATCATAGGCAAGGCCCACCACCGTCTCGCCGGGCTGCGGCAGGCGTGGCGCCTCGATGATGATATCAACATTGATCGAGCCCAGAACCGTGATCATGCACATGCCTTTTCGCGGTATGGCGAATGCCGCCGTATCAACGTGTCCTCCTTATCTCGTGCCGGGCTTCGCTCAGACTTGCAAGCGCTTTTGCCGCGCCTCGAGGTCAGCCGGCAATTGACGGTTGCATTAAAGGCGCTGCACCATGGAGAAGCCGGGCTTGGCAGGAGAGCGGATCATGCGTTGGTTTGCGACATTACTATTGGCGCTTATGGTCACCATGATCGAGGATGCGTCCGCAAGCGAAAGCGTCGACCTCGAACTGGTGATTGCGGTCGATGTTTCTTATTCCATGGACGAATTCGAGCAGAAATTGCAGCGCGATGGCTATGTCCAGGCTTTGCGCGATCCTGCCGTGCTCAAGGCCATTCGCAGCGGGCTTAACGGACGCATTGCCATCACCTATGTGGAATGGGCGGGATCGGGAGCACAAAATGAGATTATCCCGTGGACAATGATCGACGGGGCCGACAGCGCCAATGTCATCGCCGACCGGCTTGCCAAGGCGCCCATCAGCCGACTGCGCCGCACCTCGATTTCAGGAGCGCTGCTGAAAAGCCTGACGCTCTTTGACCAGAGCCCGTTTTCCGGCCTCAGGCGGGTCATCGACGTTTCCGGTGACGGACCCAATAATGACGGCCCGCCGATTGTCCCGACACGCGATCTGGTTATTGCCAAGGGTATCGTTATCAACGGCCTGCCGCTGCTCATCTATCGTGGCGAACGGGGCTCATTCGATATCGCCCATCTCGACTGGTATTACGAGGATTGCGTCATCGGCGGGCCGGGATCGTTCAGTCTGCCGGTTGTCGGTGTCGAGGCGTTCGCCTCCGCCATTCGCACCAAGCTGATCCTCGAAATCACCGACAACCACCACACGACCATACCGGCTGTGCGCAAGATCGCTGGCACTCCGCCACGCGTCTCCTGCACGATCGGCGAAGAGATGATGCGCCGCTTCTACGGCCCGTGATTTCAGGTGCCGCGCGGCTTGGCGCGTTTTGTCGGCGTGGCGTGCGCAGGGTCTTCAGGCCACAGATGTTTGGGATAGCGCCCCCGCATCTCGGAGCGCACGTCAGCCCATGAGCCACGCCAGAAGCCCGGCAGATCGCACGTCGTCTGGATCGGACGGTGCGCCGGCGACAGCAGGTCGAAGGTGATCGGCACCCGGCCGCCGCCCAGCATGGGGTGGCGATCAAGGCCGAAGAGTTCCTGCACGCGGATTGCCACCACCGGCCCGCGCTCGGCGTGATAATCAATCGCGATATGGCTGCCGGTCGGCGCCTCGAAATAGGATGGCACCTCGCGCTCGATCAGGCGCCGGCGATCAGCCAGCAGCCCGTCGAGGGCGGCCATCAGCTCGTCAGGCATTATGTCGCCAACGCGGGTGCGCCCGGGAATATAGGGCGCCAGCCAGTCAGCGAGGCGGGTGGTCAGGGTTTCATCATCAAGCGCTGGCCAGTTGTTGGGGTCTGTTCTGGCGAGAAACCGCGCGCGATCGAGAAGGTGGCGCGTTGCTTTCGTCCATGGCAGGCAGTCAATCCCCAGCCCGGCGATGCCCGCCACCAGCACAGCGCTCGCCTGCTCACCTGATGAGGGCACCGGCGCCTCGCTCAGGACAAGTTGACCAAGGCGCAGCAGCCGTCTTGTGCGCACGGCGCGGGCGGCGTCATCAAAACTCACCTCCTCACTCCATCCAAGGCGTGCAGCAAAGCCGCTTTCAATGGCCGCACGCGTTATCGGCGCTGCCTGCAGGATGCGGGAGCGCTCGCCACCGCCGGCGAGTTCGGCCACGACAAGATAGGGCTCGCGGGCAAGCGGCGATGCGGGATCGAGGAAGGCGCCGCGACCATTGGCAAGCAGGAATTCGCCGGGTCGCTCAGGGCGCCTCTGGGCGAGGCGATCAGGAAAGGCCAGCGCCAGCAGCGGGCCGGCGTCATCACGCTCACGAGGAGGCTTATGGGGCGACGCAACATGACCGGCCCCGGCCAGCCCTGCCCAGCGTTGTGCCATCTGGCGCGCACGCTCTGCACGTTCGCCGCCCTCAGCGCCAAAGCGACGCTGGCGCTGGCGGATGTCGATGTCATCGCCGCCAAGCCCGCGCTCCTGCAACAAAACAGCAAGTTCGGCAGCGAACTGACGATTGTCAGGCGCTGCCGCAGCGACCATATGGGCAAGGCGCGGCGGCAGGGGCAGCCGGGTCAGATGACGGCCCTGATCGGTCAACCGCCCATCTTTGTCGATGGCGCCCAGCGCACCCAGAAGCTCACGCGCGGCGGCCAGCGCGCCGGCAGGGGGCAGATCAAGAAAACGCAGGCTCTGCGGATCGCCAACGCCGCAGGAGGCGCAATCAAGGACGAGCGGCGCGAGATCGGCCTGGCGGATTTCCGGCACGGCGAAGAGCGCAAGCGCGCGCGTTTCGGCTTCCGCCCACAGCCTGATGCAGACGCCAGGCGCGGTGCGGCCGGCGCGGCCGCGACGCTGGTTGACGGAAGCAAGCGGCGCGCGCACGGTTTCAAGCCGCGTGAGACCACTTGCCGGATCGTAACGCGGCACCCTTGAAAGTCCGCTATCGATGACAATCCGCACGCCATCGATGGTGAGCGACGTTTCGGCAATCGAGGTTGCCAGAACAACCTTGCGGCGGTTGCCCTCAGGAGGCGCAATCGCCTGGCTCTGGGCGCCGGCATCAAGCGCGCCATAGAGGCTGAAAACATCAACAGCGGCAGGAAAAACGCCGCTCTCGAGCCGCCGGCGGGTCGCTTCGATATCGCCGGCGCCCGGCAGGAAGGCAAGGATCGAGCCGTCTTCGCTTGCAAGCGCATGCAGGATGGCGCCTGCCATCGCCTCATCGAGGCGCTGATGTGGCGCGCGCGGGCGATGGCGCGTTTCGACCGGGAAGGCGCGACCATCGCTCATGATCACCGGCGCGTCGCCAAGCAGCGCGGCGATCCGCCTGTCATCGAGGGTCGCCGACATGATGATGATACGCAGATCCTCGCGCAGTCCCTGCTGGGCATCGAGGGTCAGGGCAAGACCCAGATCGCCGTCCAGCGAGCGCTCGTGGAATTCATCGAACAGGACCGCCGCCACACCGGGCAGGCTCTGGTCGGCAATCAGCATGCGGGTGAGAACGCCCTCGGTGATGATCTCGATGACAGTGCGGTTGCTGACTCGGCTTTCCAGCCGCACGCGGTAGCCGATCAGCCCTCCCACCGGCTCGCCAAGAAGGCGGCTCATCTGTTCGGCGGCAGCGCGCGCTGCCAGGCGGCGCGGCTCGAGAACGAGAATTTTGCCGCCCTGGCGCCATGGCGCATCAAGAAGAGCCAGAGGCACACGGGTTGTCTTTCCCGCACCCGGTTCGGCGACCAGCACCAGGTTGGGAACAGCGATCAGCTTGTCGCGCAACGCCGGCAGGACCTCATCGATGGGAAGGGGCGGCAGGCCGGTCATGACGTGCGCAGATGTGCAAGCCGCTGCAAACCGGCGAGAAACAGGGTCGCAATGATCGCAGCCAGCGCCACAGTGACCGCCTGCCCTGCCCATCCCTTCATCCACACGCCGATCAGCGCGGCGATGACGAGTGCCGCGTCAGCAGCAAGGACACGCAGAATGACCGCTCGATGATGAGCGCGCTGCAGGCCGGCGGCGCGCTGGTAGAAATGACTACGATGCGCCTGCGTCAGTCGTTCTCCCCGCCGAAAGCGTAAAAACAGGGTGAGCGTGGCATCGGCGAGGAAGGTCGCCGGCAGGGCGAGCGCCGCCCCCCACAGGCCATGAGAGACCAGCACAAGCATGAAAAAGCCGATCAGGAAGCCCAGCGGTATACTGCCGACATCGCCCAGAAAGATTTTCGCCGGTGGCCAGTTCCACCACAGGAAACCGGCGCTGGTAGCTGCAAGCGCCAGCGACAGGGCGACCAGTTCAGGCACTGCGCCGACAAGATGGAGGCACAGCGCACTTCCCGTCGCGAATGCGATCATTTCGACGCCGACAATGCCATCGATGCCATCCATGAAGTTGGTGAGATTGGTAACCCACAGCCAGCCAAGGAGGACGAATGGCGCCAGAATAAAAAGAAGTGGCACTGGCAGGGCCAGCGGCAGGGTGCTGCCGGCGGCAAACATTCCCAAAGTGCCTGCAACGGCAACAGACTGGACGGACAGCCTTACGCGCCAGGGCAGAGGGCGGCGATCATCGATCCACGAGACAAATGCCAGCATCAGCACAGCCAACAGCAGCGCCAGCATCACCGGATCGCGCCAACCTGCCGTGACGACGATAACGCTCATTGCCATCACAAACGCGACGAGGATCGCCAGACCAGCGCCGCGCGGGGTGGGAATGATGTGACTTGAGCGCTCATTAGGATGATCGAGCCGGCCGCTGCGCTCAAGCAAGGCGATCATCACCCATGTCATGCCCCATGACAGGATAAAGCTCGACACCATCAGGAGGAACAGGTGAAAGGCCGACATGGGTGCAACCGGTTGACGCGGACACGGAATGCCCTCTTAGGCCGGACGACGCCGTCGGCCAAGCGGCGGTGATCGGCTAAATTCACTCCTCCTTAAGCACAAACGGTTAACCCTGTTGTCGAACATGACAGGAATCTGGTCGATCCCGTGCACGCGATCGCATTTGAAACAATGAGTTTTCTGATCGTCGAGGACAGTGCGCACATGCGCACGATCCTGCGCACGATCCTTGCCGGTTTCGGCTGCCGCCGCATTTTCGAAGCAGAAGATGGCGCCGACGGGCTGGAAAAACTAGATGCCGTTAGCCCCGACCTGGTGATCATCGATTGGGAAATGCCGGTGCTGTCAGGCCCCGAGATGATCCGCTTCATCCGCAATCCGGACGGGTTTCGCCACGCTTTCGTGCCGATCATCCTGCTCACCGCGCACACCGAGCGCAACCGCATGATCCAGGCCAAGACCTTCGGCGTCAACGAGGTGTTGCGCAAACCGGTCTCGCCCAAAGCCATCTATCAGCGGGTTGCGTCCATCATGCTGCAGCCGCGGCCCTTCCTGAGGACAGCCACCTATTTCGGTCCAGCGCCGCGCGAGGAATTGCGCCCGACAGCCAAGACCGGCAAGCCGGAACTGATCGACCAGCGTGCCGGTGCCAACAGCGGGGCCTGAACCCCGGAGGATCAGCCTGGCGCGTATTGCGCAACACCCCGGCCAAATGACCAGTTTTCACGCCCCACCTCGACTAGACTGATCATCACATTATCCGGGCTGATCCCGGGCTCGGCGCTCAATCTGGCGACGAGCCCCTTGTAGAAGGCGCGCTTTTGCGTCTGGCCGCGCGTATTGGCGGCGGTGATCTGTATGATGACAAAATCTTCGTCGCGAGGGATGTCGAAGAAGGTGCGGCTATAAATGAAGTTCTCAGACTGCAATTCGTCGACAGTCATGAAGATATCGTCCGGCGGGACTTCGAATAATTCGCGCATGGCGTTGTAGATCTGGTCGGCGATAGCCTGCCGGTAGGCGCGTGGCTTGCCGTGGCGAAGTGAAATGCGAACGAGGGGCATGAACGATCTCCTTGGTTGGGAGAGCGGTGATAGGCGCTTTTTTTCATATAAAATAGATATGATTGCATATTTCAATAATATCAGAATATCATATATGTGATGAAACATCTCGATATCGACAGCGTTCAGGCCTTCATCCTTGTAGCCGATCTGAAAAGCTTCACGCGCGCCGCCGAAGCGCTTGGTGTTGCACAATCAGCCATCAGCCTGCGGGTGAAGCGACTGGAAACGAGCCTCAGCCGGCGCCTTTTTGATCGCCATCCCCGCTTGGTGCGCCTGTCGGCTGACGGCGTGACCTTCCTGCCGCCTGCCCGTGATCTGCTGGCGGCTCATCAAAGGGCAATCGACGGGCTGAGCGGCTGCGAGCGCGGGCTGACCATCGGCATCTCCGATCACGTTGCCGGCCCGACATTGACGCAGGTGCTCAATCTCGTTGCACGTCACGATCCGCGCCTCATCATCAAGGTGCATATCCGCACCTCGCGCGAGCTGATGGAGGCTTATGACCGGGGGGATTATGACGCGGTCATCGTGCGCCGCGAGGGCGAGGCGCGCGACGGCGAGACGCTCTACTGTGAACCGCTCATCTGGGTGGCAGCGCCAGGCTTCGACTATCAGCACGGCACTCCATTGCGGCTTGCCAATCTCGAAGCGCCCTGTGCGGTGCGCGGGCTGGCGATTGCCGCCCTCGAACAGCATGCTATTGCCTGGCGCGAGGTCTTTGTCGGCGGCGGCGTGTCGGCGGTCGCCTCGGCGGTGATGTCGGGTTTTGCAGTGGCCGCGCTTGGCCAGCGCGTCATCCCCGCAGGTGCGGTCTCGGTTGGCGAGGTCTTCGGCCTGCCAACCCTTCCTAGCACCGACATCCTGCTGCGCCAGGCGGCGACCGAGCGCACCAGCAAACAGGCGATTGCCATGCTCGCGGCAGCCTTTCGCGGGCTCGGCAGCTAGAGGCTGAGAAAAAATGGGCGGCTTTCCTCGGCATGAAGGGTGTCGACGCCCATATGCAGGGCGTCGACACGCGCTGAGTGTCTCCAGGCGCAGAGACTTGCGCCTGCCTCTTGGACTTGTGCCTACTTCTCGGCGAAGCAGTAAAGCAATCCGGCGCCACCTGAGCCTTTCAAGGCATCAAGACTGCAGCCGCCGCGCGAGGGGTGAGAGGAATTCCAAGAGATGGCGGGGGCGGAATTATCAAGGCCGCGCCGGTCATGGTGGCCCACCATCGCCGCACCTTCCGCAGCCCCCTTCGTCCAGTTGCCGCAGGTACGGTCGTCGCCCGCCGCAAAGGCCGTGCCATCCGCCTGAGAGCCGGTCAGCACATCGTGCTGGTTGGGCGTGTCGCCACGCCCGTTGACCACCTCACCCTTTTCGTTGAGCGCGGTCTCCTTGGTCAGATTGTTCTCGCCGTGAAGAGCGGCAACCGACGCGGCAATCACCACGCCTTTGGCGTTCTGCCATGGCCCGGCACCGATGCGGTCACGGGCGTTGATCGCCGGCTTGCCGCCGGCGGCCTGCGTCGAGAGATAAGCGCGCCATGCCTTGCTCCCGGCGCCCGCTGCGGCAGCAAGCGTCTGGCAATGACGGTCCGCGCCGTCAATGCCGCCGAAATCAGCACCCTTGCCGTTGCCGGTGCTGGTCACGAAAAAACTCATCGCCCCTTGCTGGGCGCCCGCCTGGGCGCCAACAAGCAGCAATGCGCCCGCCAGCGCCAGTTTCATCCCGACAGATCGTTTCATGGTCATTTCTCCCTGTGTTGTTGGCCACATTCCAGCAGCCTTGGTCTTATCGTTCGGTTTGCCCGTGGTACAGACAATTCACGAAACGGTGATCATTCTTCATGGTACACAACGCGTCTCCACCAGCTTCACCCAATAGGACACGCCGGCGGAAATGGCCTCGTCGTTGAAGTCATAGGCGGGATGGTGGAGTTTGGCGGTGTCACCATTGCCGCACACCATGAAGGCGCCGGGAATGCGTTCCAGAAAATAGGCAAAATCCTCGCCGCCGAGGCTTGGCGGAAAATCCGCGTCCACATGGTCGGAAAACTGGCGGGCGACGCCGGCGGCGAAATCGACATTCGCGTCATGATTGATGAGGGCTGGATAGCCGTCGCCAAGCTCGACCTCGACCTTGCAACCGAAAGCCTCGCCCGTGTTGACGGCCAGCCGCCTGATGCGGGCAATCACCTCATCGCGCACCTGCGCCTTGAAGGTGCGCACGGTGCCCTGCAGCAGAGCGCGCTGGGGGATAACATTATTGACGTCGCCCGCCTTGAACACGGTGAGCGACACGACGGCCGAATCGAGCGGATCAATGTTGCGGGCGACGATCGATTGCAGCGCTGTGACGATATGAGCCCCGCAGACCACCGGATCGGCCGTGTGCTGGGGGCGCGCGGCGTGGCCACCAAGTCCCTCGACCCGGATTTCGAGAAAATCGGAGGCTGCGAGCTGTGCTCCCTTGCGGATACCGAAATGACCGACCGGCACGCCCGGGCGATTATGCAGCCCGTAGATCTCCTGAATGCCGAAGCGCTCGAGCAATCCGTCATGAATCATTGCCAGCGCGCCGGCGCCGCCTTCTTCGGCGGGCTGGAAGACCAAAACAGCGGTGCCATCGAAATGACGGGTCTCGGCGAGATATTTGGCAGCGCCCAGCAGCATGGCGGTGTGCCCATCATGGCCGCAAGCATGCATCTTGCCATCGACTGTCGATTTGTAGGGTTTGTCGGTTGCCTCATGGATAGGCAGCGCGTCCATGTCGGCCCGCAGGCCGATGACCTTGCCGGATTTTGCCTGTCTGCCGCGCACCACCGCAACCACACCCGTCTTGCCAAGGCCCGTCACCACCTCGTCAACACCGAAGGATCTCAGGCGTTCGGCCACAAAAGCCGCCGTCTTTTCTTCCTCGTAGCGAATTTCCGGGTGGGCGTGGATGAACTGGCGCCAACCGGCGATTTCCGGCTGCAAGGCGGCGATACGATTGTTGATGGTCATTAAAATCTCCGTCAGAGCGCAGAAAAGCCGAGCGGCAGCCTGTGGTCAATGGAGTGGATGCACAATTCGTCGGCAGTGGTTGCATGCGCGCACGACTTGCGCGTTCTGGCGGGGCATCGCATGTTACGCGGATTGGGGAGCAACCCAGCGTAGAGGTTGCCAGAACATGGAGGTACATTCGATGCGTTTTGATCGCTTATGGCGTGGAAGGCTGTTGCGCAGTGCAGGGGCTCTGACCGTGATGGCCGGGCTGATGCTCGGCGCGCCGCTGGTTGAGGCAAAGACCTTCCGCATGGCGTTCCAGGGCAATCTCAACACGCTTGATCCCTACACGATCAACGAGACGTTCACTCACGCGATGAATGGCAGCTATTATGAAGGTCTGACGCGGCGCGGCCCTGATCTGACGATCATTCCGGGACTGGCTGAACGCTGGGAGCTGGTGGAGCCGACGCGCTGGCGCTTCCATCTGCGCAAGAATGTAAAGTTCCATGGTGGCGAGGCGTTCACTGCCGATGACGTGCTGTTCTCAGCCGAGCGCATCCGCCAGCCCAATTCCGATCTGAAAGCCCGCATTCCGGCCGATGCCCAATTCGTCAAGGTCGATGATTTTACCGTCGACGTCGTCTTGAAAACGCCCAATCCCATCCTGATCGCCGATTGGGACACGTTCTATGTCATGTCCAAGGCGTGGACCGAAAAGAACAACGCCAGCGAAGTGGTATCGGCCAAAGCAACCACACCGGGCTTTACCACGCTCAATGCCAATGGAACGGGGCCCTTCTCCGTCGTTTCGCATCAGCCGGGTGTCAAAACCGTCCTGAAGGCCAATCCTGGCTGGTGGAACGCGGCGAAGAAGGACTACAATATCGACGAGGTGGTGTTCACACCGATCGCCAATGATGCCACGCGCGTGGCTGCCCTGTTGTCGGGCGAAGTCGACTGGGCTGACCCGATCCCGCCGCAGGATCAGGAAAGGGTCAATTCGAGCCCGACCACCAGCATGCTGGCCGGCCCCGAGACGCGCACCATCTATCTGGGCATGGACCAGATGCGCGACAAGCTGGTGCCACCTGCGGAAGTCCCCGGTGACAAAAATCCGTTCAAGGATGTACGGGTGCGCAAGGCGATGTTCCTGGCGATCGACGAAGACGCTATCGCCAGCCGCATCATGCGCGGCCTCGCACGACCCTCGGCGCTGATGATCGATCCCAACCTTGTGGATAAATACGGCAAGGATTTCGTTCGTCCCAAGAGCGATCCGGCGCAGTCTGAAAAGCTCTTCGACGAAGCGGGCTATCCGCGCGTCGGCGGCGCGCAGGGGACGCGTTTCACCGTCGGGCTTGATTGCCCCAATGACCGCTATGTCAACGATGCCGCCATCTGCCAGGCAGTGATCGGCATGCTGGCGCGGGTTGGTGTCAAGGTCGTGCCGATCATCCAGCCGCGTGCGCAATATTTCGCCAAGATCCTGGCTGGTGGCGGCTATAACTCAAACTTCTATCTGCTGGGCTGGACACCGGGTACCAATGATTCCCACAACGTCCTGACCCAGATCGTCGGCTGCCGCGATGAAAAGGGGTCAGGCGGGCGCGGTGTTGCCAATGTCGCGGGCTATTGCAACCCGAAGATCGAGGAGCTGGCGCAAAAGGTGCTGGTTGAAACCAACACCGATGTCCGCGCCGGCCTGGTCAGGGACGCATGGAAACTCCTCGTCGATGACTGGGGCTACATACCGCTGCATCAGCAGGCGCTGGCCTGGGGCATCTCCAAGAAAGTGAAGATGGCGCAGCGTCCCGATAACATCGTGATGCTCTATCACGTCCAGCTCGCCGACTGAGGTCAAACCATAAAGCGGGGAAGGTGTCGAAGCCTTCCCCGCTTTCAGTTGCGAGCCGGGATTTGCGATGATCGCCTTTCTTCTGCGACGTATTGGCCAGGGTCTGCTTGTCATGGTGGCGGTCGGCATGATGGCGTTTGCGCTGTTCCGCTTTGTCGGTGACCCGGTCAATCAGCTGGTCGGACCGGATGCGAGCGAAGAGGATCGCGAGCGGATCAGGGTCGAGATCGGGCTGAAAGACCCGGTGGCGCTGCAATTTTCGCGCTATATCTGGCGCGCGGCGCATCTTGATTTCGGCTTTTCCTATCAATTCAAGCAACCCGTGACCAAGCTCATCGCCGAGCGCCTGCCGGCGACCATGGAACTTGCCTTCGTTGCTGTCAGCATCGCCCTTGTTCTTGGTGTGCTGCTTGGTGTCTATACCGGGCTTCATCGTGACAGCTTCCTGTCGAATGTCTTTCTCACAGTCTCGCTTATCGGCATTTCGCTGCCGACCTTTCTCATCGGCATTCTGCTGATTTTCCTCTTTGCGGTGCAGCTCAAGGTCATGCCGTCCTTTGGACGCGGGCAGGTCGTTGATCTGGGGTTCTGGACAACCGGCTTTCTGACCGCCTCAGGGCGCAGCGCGCTCGTGCTGCCGGCCATCACGCTCGGGCTTTTCCAGATGACGCTGACGATGCGGCTCGTGCGCTCGGAAATGCTGGAGATCATGCGACTTGATTTCATCAAATTCGCCCGCGCCCGTGGCCTCAAGAACCGTGCCATTCATTTCGGCCATGCCTTCAAAAACACGCTCATCCCGGTCATCACCGTCACCGGCCTGCAATTTGGCACGACCATCGCCTTCGCCATCATCACCGAGACGGTGTTCCAGTGGCCGGGCATGGGCAATCTCTTTCTCCGCGCCGTACAGACGGTCGATATCCCGATCATGGCCTGCTATCTGATGATGATCGGCTTCCTCTTCGTGCTCATCAATTTCATCGTCGACATTCTCTATTTCGTTGTCGATCCACGCCTGCGCCATGTGACGAAGGTGGCGCTATGACGGTGGTGCATCCGACTGCCGGCAGATCGCTGTGGCGCAGCCTCGTTGACAGTGACATGCTGCACGCGTTCCTGCGGTCACGGCTGACGGTGGTGGCAGCCCTGCTCACGCTCACCTATCTCCTTGCCGCGCTTCTGGCGCCGCTGATTGCCCCGACCAACCCCTATGACACGGCAAGCCTGTCGCTGCTTGATTCAAGCCTGCCGCCCGCGTGGTCGGCGCAGGGTGACCCCAAGTATCTGCTGGGCACGGATGATCAGGGCCGCGATATCCTGTCCACCATTCTCTATGGCCTGCGTATCTCGATCGGGGTTGGCGTCGTCTCGGTAGCGCTGGCGGCGATGGTCGGCATCGCGCTTGGCGTCGTTGCCGGTTATGTGGGCGGGCGGGTTGATGCCGTCATCATGCGCCTTGCCGAAGTGCAGCTTGCCTTCCCGGCGATCCTCATCGCCCTTTTTCTCGACGGCACGGTGCGCAGCATCTGGCCGCTGCTGAAGCAGGAGGATATCGCCTTTACCGTCATCGTGGCGGCGCTGGCGCTGGATAATTGGGCGAAATACGCCCGGACCGTCCGCGGCTCGACGCTGGTTGAGAAAAATCGCGATTACGTGCAGGCTGCCCGTGTCATCGGCCTCAGGCCCATCGCCATCATGTGGCGCCATGTGCTGCCAAATGTGCTGGGTCCGGTTCTGGTGATCGCCACCATCAATTTCGCGCTCGCCATCCTTGCCGAGGCGACGCTGTCCTTTCTCGGCGTCGGCTTTCCACCGACCAAACCATCGCTGGGTACCCTCATCCGTATCGGCAACAATTTCCTGTTTTCCGGCGAATGGTGGATCACCCTGTTTCCCGGCATCACGCTCGCCCTGCTGGTCCTGGCGGTCAATATTCTCGGCGACTGGCTGCGCGACGCGCTCAATCCGAGGCTCAGATGAGCCCCGAGATTGTGCTTGACGTGCGCGGGTTGACGGTCGAATTTCCAACGCGGAATGGCATTCTGACAGCGGTCGACAATGTGTCGTTTTCCATCGCCAAGGGAGAAATTCTTGGCGTGGTTGGCGAATCGGGAGCGGGAAAATCGCTCACGGGGGCGGCCATCATCGGGTTGCTGGAGCCGCCGGGGCGCGTCGCCAAAGGCGAAATCAGGCTCAAGGGCGAACGGATCGACGGGCTTGCGGGTGAAGCGCTGCGACGCTTGCGTGGGCGGCGCGTCGGCATGGTGTTCCAGGACCCGCTCACCAGCCTCAACCCCCTCTACACGGTGGGCGACCAGCTCATCGAAACCATTTCGACCCACCGCCCCGATCTCAGCGCCAGCGCGGCGCGGGAGCGTGCGCTGTCACTCCTCATTGATGTCGGCATTCCGGCGGCAAAGGACCGCCTTTTTGCCTATCCGCACCAGTTCTCGGGCGGCATGCGCCAACGTGTCGTGATCGCGCTGGCGCTGGCGGCCGAGCCCGAGCTGGTGATTGCGGATGAGCCGACGACGGCGCTTGATGTATCGGTGCAGGCGCAGATCATCGCCCTTCTCAAGCGTCTTTGTGCCGAGCGCGGCACGTCGGTCATGCTGATTACCCATGATATGGGAGTGATTGCGGAGACCTGCGACCGGGTGGCCGTTCTCTATGCGGGGCGGATCGTCGAGATCGGGCCGGTCGCCGATGTCATCCACCGGCCATGCCACCCCTATACGATCGGCCTGATGGGAGCGATACCGGCCCTTGACGGCGAGGAGGATCGCCTGACCCAGATCCCCGGATCGATGCCGCGCCTTTCAGCCATTCCGCAAGGATGCGCCTTTCACCCGCGCTGCGCCCGCACCAGCCAGACCTGCATTGACGAGCGCCCGCTCCTGACCGCTGCCGGCAGCGGCTCGGCTGCCTGCTGGCATATCGATCCCGCGTTGACGGGAGCTGGTTCATGACCTCTCACGCCCTGATCCGTGCCGAGCACCTGTCAAAGGCCTTTGACGTCTCCAAACCATGGCTGGAGCGTACCCTGTCGGGCGAAGGCAGGCGCACGCTGAGCGCGGTCAGCGATGTCTCGTTTGATATTGCGGCAGGAGAAACCTTCGCGCTTGTTGGCGAATCGGGCTCCGGCAAATCGACAATCGCCCGCCTGGTGGTGGGGCTTCATGCGGCAAGCGGCGGCAGGATCGTCTTCGATGGGCTCGACATCGCGGACCCGGCGAGCGCCCGGCAATTTGCCGCCGAGCGGCGGCGCATCGCCATGATCTTCCAGGACCCTTACGCCTCGCTCAATCCGCGCTGGCGCATCGGCGATATCATCGCCGAGCCGCTTTACGCGTTTGACCTCGTGAAGAACCGCGATGAGGCGCAGGCCCGGGTCGATGAGCTTCTGCGCCTTGTCAAACTCGACCCGCTCGACGGCGTCAAATTTCCGCATGAATTTTCGGGTGGGCAGCGCCAGCGCGTGGCGATTGCCCGGGCGCTTGCCTCGAATCCGGATGTCATTGTCTGCGACGAGCCGACGTCGGCGCTCGACGTGTCGGTTCAGGCGCAGGTTCTGAACCTCATGCGCGACCTTCAGGATCAGTTCAAGCTCACCTATCTGCTCATTTCGCACAATCTGGCGGTGGTGCGCCACATGGCAACCCGCGTCGGTGTTCTCTATCTCGGGCGTCTGGTCGAGGTGGCGCCGGCAAAGACCCTGTTCGCAAATCCGCGCCATCCCTATACGCGGATGCTGCTGGCTGCCGTTCCCGATCTTCATCTGGTCGGGCGGGCGCGCACCGCCGTCCAGGGCGAGATCGCCAATCCGATCGATCTGCCGCCCGGCTGCGCCTTTCATCCACGCTGTCCGCTTGCCAATGGCCGCTGCACAAGCGACATACCGCAACTAATCAGCCGCGATGGCGCCGATATCGCCTGCCACGCGGTCGAGGAAGGCCGGGAGTGACTAGTCGCACCCTTGCCATTTTTGTCCGCCACACGACATGAAGGCTGTCAGGCCTTCGCTCGCTTACCACCGACAGGCCGCTTACCCGGACCATCATGACCGCTTCCGCCCTTTCGCATCCGTTCACCTTCGATGTCGAAGGCATGACGTGCGCTGCCTGTTCAAGCCGCATCGAGAAGGTGCTGGCGGCGACGCCGGGGGTTCGTACATCACAGGTCAATCTGGCGCTTGAGCGTGCTGACGTGTCACTGGAGGAGGGCGTCGACCCCTCCGTCGTTCTGACCGCCATCAGTGAGGCCGGCTACGAGGCCAGTTTGCGCCGGCAGGGCAGCGACATGGCGGCGCAGGAGCGGGCCCGCGAGGCGCATGCACGCAACGAGGCGCACCGCGAAGGCTGGCACTTGGCGGTAGCCCTCCTTCTGGCCCTGCCGCTGGTGGCGCCCATGCTGCTGACGCCGTTTGGCATCGACCTTCATCTCAAACCGTCCTGGCAATGGCTGCTGGCAACGCCGGTGCAGTTTGGTGCCGGTTTTCGGTTTTACCGTGGGGCATGGCGGGCGGTTCGCAGCTTCAGCGCCAATATGGACGTGCTCGTGGCGCTTGGCACCGGTGCTGCCTATGCCTTCTCGGCGGTTGCCGTGATCCGGCTTGGTGATCACGCTCATGACCATCTTTATTTCGAAAGCGGCGCGGTGGTGATCGTTGCGCTTCTCGCAGGCAAGCTGCTGGAAGCGCGCGCCAAGGGCGGCACGGCAGCAGCGGTCCGCGCGCTTCTCAAGCTGCAACCGCCGACGGCGCGACGGCTGGTGGGGGAGAGCGCAAGCGAGGTGAAGCTGGCTGATCTGCGTAGCGGCGACCGCATCGAAATCCGCCCCGGTGATCTGGTGCCGGTTGATGGCGTCGTGGAAGATGGCATCAGCGAGGTCAACGAGGCGCTGCTGACGGGTGAGAGCCTGCCGGTCCGTAAAACTGTGGCAGCGCGCGTCATCGCCGGCACGCAGAACGGGACGGGGCGGCTCGTTGTACGCGCCACCGCCATTGGAGAGGACAGTGTTCTGGCGCGCATGAGCCGGGCGGTGGAGCGGGCACAGAATGCGCGCCCGCCCGTGCAGTCGCAAGTTGACCGGGTGACGTCGATCTTTGTCCCCGTCGTCCTCGCTCTGGCGCTCACCACCTTCCTCGGCTGGTTAATGCTGACGGGTGATCTCGAACAGGCGCTGATCCCGGCTGTATCCGTGCTGGTGATCGCCTGCCCGTGCGCGCTGGGGCTGGCGACACCCACCGCGATCGTCGCTGGAATTGGCGCGGCGGCACGCGCCGGTATCCTGCTGCGTGAGCCAGCCGTCATCGAGAGGGCGGGGCTGATCGACACGGTGGTCTTCGACAAGACCGGAACGCTCACCATCGGCCACCCGCGCCTCCTGTCGGTGACGGCCGTGCCTGACGACAGCGCGCAGGCGCGTGACCGCCTGCTGCGACTTGCCGCTTCCGCGCAACGGCCAAGCGAGCATGTGCTGGGCAGAGCCCTGATCAGCGCTGCCCTGGAACGCGGCGTCGCAGTTGAACCGCCCGCAGAATTCGTGGCCGTGCCGGGCGGCGGCATCCGCGCCAATGTCGGCCAGCACCGGCTGGTGATCGGGACAGCCGCCCTGATCGGCGATGACGGAGGCGAGGCGGAGCGGCTGGCCGCGGTGATTGCGACACGCGGCGAAACGCCCGTGCTGGTGGCCATCGACGGGCGCTTCAGCGGCGCCTTCGGGCTCGCCGACGCGATGCGCGAGACAGCCTCCGCAGCGGTTGATGCCCTCAAAATGGCAGGAATACGTACTATTCTTCTCTCAGGTGACCGTCCCGAGACGGTGGCCGCCATGGCTGCCCGGCTGATGGTGGACGAAGCGCATGGCGGCATCGATCCGCGCGGCAAATCAGCCTTCATCGCCGGCCAGAAAGCCGCCGGGCGGCAGGTGGCAATGGTGGGAGACGGGGTCAATGACGCACTCGCGCTCGCGGAGGCCGATATCGGGATTGCCATGGGATCGGGCAGTGATGTGGCGATCGAGGCGGCTGACGTGGCGCTGATGCGCGATGAGCCGCGTCTGGTTGCTGCAGCCCTCGACATTGCGGCGCGAACGAAACGCAAGATCAGCCATAATCTTCTCTTCGCCTTTGTCTACAATGTGATTGGCATCCCGCTTGCCATGGCGGGTGCCCTGTCGCCGGCGTTTGCCGGTGCTGCCATGGCGCTGTCATCGGTATCGGTGCTTGCCAGCGCCCTGATGCTGACCTTGTGGCGGCCTGTCTTTTTGTCCAAGAACCCCTGAGCGCAAGACAACCTTGAGCGCAAGACAACCCTGAGCGGATGATCACCTGCCGATGGCCCTGACACGACGAACTCTTTTCGCCGGCATGATGCTTCCCGCTATGCCGGACCTCGTTCTGGCGCAACAGCCTCATGCCATGCGCCTTGGCGAAGCGGCCCCGTTTTCCCGCGACATTCTGAAAGCTCAAGCCGAGCGCCTGGCTGCTGCGCCCTATCAGCCACGTTCCCCCCAGGCAGCGGCGCAGGCCATCGATTATGATGCGCATGGCAAGATCAGATTTACGCCTGAGCGCGGGCTTTTCGCCGATGGCAGCGGGCCCTATCCGGTCAGCTTCTTCCATCTCGGGCGCTATTTCCAGAAGGGCGTGGCAATCCACGAGGTGAGGAGCGGCCGCTCGCGGGAAATCCTCTATGACCCGGCGCTGTTCACCATGCCCGATGACAGCCCGGCGAAGGCGCTGCCCGCCAATGCCGGCTTTGCCGGCTTTCGTTTGCAGGAAAGCCGCAAGCGCAAGGACTGGCGCACCCAGGACTGGATCGCCTTTCTCGGCGCCTCCTATTTTCGTGCCATCGGCGAGTTGAACCAGTACGGGCTGTCGGCGCGCGGCATCGCGCTCAACGTGGCAACGCCTGAGGGCGAGGAATTTCCTGATTTCACCGCCTTTTATATCGATGCTAAAGCGGAGAAGGGCGCAGCCATCATCCACGCCCTGCTTGAGGGGCCCTCGCTTACCGGGGCCTACACCTTCACCTGCCGGCGCGACAAAGGGGTGGTTATCGACGTCGAATGCCAGCTTTTTCTGCGCCGCGACATCGCGCGGCTCGGCATTGCGCCGCTTACCTCGATGTACTGGTTTTCGGAAACCCGCAAACCGGCCATGGTCGATTGGCGCCCGGAAGTGCATGACAGCGACGGGCTGCAACTCCTCACCGGAAAGGGCGAGCGGCTGTGGCGCCCGCTCAACAATCCGCCGCAGGTGACGGTCTCGTCCTTCCTCGATGAGAACCCGCGCGGCTTCGGCCTCATGCAGCGCGACCGTCTGTTCGACCATTACACCGACGGCGTCTATTACGAGCGCCGCCCGAGCGCCTATGTCGAGCCGGTCGGTGACTGGGGCGCCGGAGCTGTCCAGCTGGTCGAAATCCCGACCGATGATGAAATCCACGATAACATCGTTGCCATGTGGGTGCCGGGTGAGCCGGCAAAAGCGGGCGAGAAACGCAGCTACCGCTACCGCATCACCTGGGCAGCCGACGCGCCGAAAGCGGCTATTGCCCAACCGGCGCTGGCGCGCGTGGTGGCGACACGGCTTGGCAATGGCGGGCAGCCTGGCACCGAGCGGCCACGGGGCGTGCGTAAATTTCTCGTCGAGTTTCTGGGCGGGCCGCTCACCCGCCTGCCCAAGGGTGCCCTGCCACAGGTGCAGCTATGGATATCGCGCGGCAGCTTCGGCCCCTATCAGCACACCGAAGCCGTGCCCAACGGCTTAGCTGGTCATTGGCGCACCCAGTTTGATTTGCTGGTGGAAGGGCCGCAACCGGTGGAATTGCGGGCAAGCCTGATGATCGGCGGCAAACCGGCCAGCGAGACGTGGAGCTATCAATATCATCCGGGATAAGCGGATTTTACTTCCACACCCTTGCCTCTTTTCGCCTTTTCCTTTATGCCGCGCCTTCCTGATCGCCGGGCTGATAAGGGCTGCCCGGGCGATCGTTTGGCACGCCCCCTGTTCTGGTGAACAGCGCGGGCTTTTTTGATGGAGTGCAAAATGCCCAAGATGAAGACCAAGAGCGGCGCCAAGAAGCGCTTCAAGCTCACCGGCACGGGGAAAGTCGTTTCCTCGCAGGCCGGCAAACGCCACGGCATGATCAAGCGGACCAAGAAGCAGATCCGCCAGCAGCGCGGCACGACCGTGATGGCCGAGCCCGACCAGATCATCGTCAAGAAATGGCTCCCTTACGGCGTGTGAACGCACAAGGGTTCGTTTGCAAGAGAGTTTGAAGGAGATTTCCCATGGCCCGCGTTAAACGTGGCACCACCTCACATGCCAAGCACAAGAAGGTTTTCAAGGCGGCAAAAGGCTTTCGTGGCCGGCGCAAGAATACCATCCGCGCGGCGAAGAATGCCGTCGAACGGTCGATGCAATATGCCTATCGCGACCGCAAGGCGAAGAAGCGCACCTTCCGCTCGCTGTGGATCCAGCGCATCAATGCCGGCGTGCGCTCGATCGACGCGAAATACACCTATGCCCGCCTCATCGACGGGTTGAGCCGCGCCGAGATCGTCATCGACCGCAAGGTATTGTCCGATCTCGCGGTACGCGATTTCGACACCTTCAAGGCGATCGTCGAACAGGCGATGGCGGCATCCGCCAAGGTTGCAGCCTAAGCTTGAGACAGACAGGCTGGCGGTCTGGAAGCGCCTCTGGCGTAATCACTTCAGGGCGCCGGGACATCGGCGGCGGGTATGTTCCCTGGTGCCGCCTCATGGAGCGTTTCATGCAAGGCCTGACAGCTGACCTCATTCGCGGCATGTGGTATGTCGCCTGCCCGGGGCGCGATCTGCGCCCGGGCAAATTCATCACCAAGAAGCTGATGAACGAGCCGGTGCTCATCGGTCGCAAAAGTGATGGTTCGGTGTTCGCGCTGCGCGATATCTGTCCCCATCGCGGCATCCCGCTCAGCTATGGCCATTTCGACGGCACGACGCTTGCGTGTTCCTATCATGGCTGGCGCTTCGACGGGGCGGGCACCTGCGTCGACATCCCGTCGCTGCGCGAAGGCCAGCAGGTCGATCTCACCAAGATCCGCTGCGGCAATTTCGCCTGCACCGAGAGCCAGGGCGTGGTGTGGATCTATTTTCCGCAAAAAGCCGAGACACCGTCTGAAGGCGGCTATCCGGCACCGCCCCTGATGCCGGATTTTGCCGGCGCTGCGGCGCCCAAATTCCACATCATGCTGCCCTTCACCTGTTCAACCGATCATGCTGCCTTTGGCCTCATGGACCCGACGCATGCAGCGTTCGTCCACACCTCGTGGTGGTTCAAGAAGCAGGCAAGCAAGCTCAGGCCGAAAGAAAAATCCTTCGCCCCCTCCGAGCTTGGCTGGAGCATGGTGCGCCACCGCCTGCCGCCGCAGAACATCGCCTACCGTCTGCTCGGTACCGAAGTGACGACCGAGATCACCTACCGCCTTCCCGGCTTTCGGATCGAGAACATCCGCGGCGAGCGCCACCAGGCAACCGGCCTCACCGCCCTGACGCCCAATGACGAGAGCAACACCGAGGTGCATCAGTTCTTTTGGATATCGGCGGGATGGGCGGGCGGTCTGCGCCCCTTGTTTGAACATCTCATGCGCGTTTTCCTTGATCAGGACCGGCTCGTCGTCATCCGCCAGCGCGAAGGCCTGCTCCATGAGCCGCGGCTGATGATGGTGAACGATGCCGATACGCAGGCGCGCTGGTGGGCCCGCATCAAGGACAGCTATCTGGCGGCGCAGAAATCGGGCACAGCTTTTGCCAATCCGCTGGAGCCGATGACATTGCGCTGGCGCAGTTGAGGGGCAGGACATGACGGCGATGGACGAGTTACCGGCCCTGCAGACCACGCTTCTGACGGCGATTGCGGCAGCCGGCGATGAAGCGGCACTGGAAGCCCTGCGCATCGCCGCGCTGGGCAAGAAGGGCTCGGTGTCGGCCTTGCTGGCGACGCTTGGCAAGATGTCGCCTGATGAGCGCAAGGTGCAGGGCGCAGCAATCAATGCGCTCAAGGACATCGTTTCGGCAGCCTTGGTGACGCGCAAGAGCGAACTGGCGGAAAAGACGCTCACCGTGCGCCTCATCAGCGAGACCATCGACATCACCTTGCCGGTGCGCCCCTCGGGCCTTGAGAGCGGGCGCATTCATCCCATCACCCAGGTGATCGATGAGCTGACCGCCATTTTCCACGATATGGGGTTTGCCGTCGCCGACGGGCCGGACATCGAAACGGACGAGTATAACTTCACCATGCTCAATTTCCCGCCCGGCCATCCGGCGCGCGAGATGCACGATACCTTCTTCATGCCGGCCAAACCCGACGGCACACGCCATGTGCTGCGCACGCACACGAGCCCGGTGCAGATCCGCACCATGCTGACCCACAAGCCGCCCATCCGGGTGATTATCCCCGGGCGCACATATCGCTGCGATTCCGACCAGACCCACACGCCGATGTTCCATCAGGTCGAGGGGCTCGTCATCGACAAATCAAGCCATATGGGCCACCTCAAATGGGTGCTGGAAGAGTTCTGCAAGGCCTTCTTCGAAGTCAACGACGTCAAGATGCGCTTCCGCCCGAGCCATTTCCCGTTCACCGAGCCGTCGATGGAAGTCGACATCCAGTGCCGGCGCACCGGCGATGACATCCGCTTCGGCGAGGGCGAGGACTGGCTGGAAATCCTCGGCTGCGGCATGGTCCATCCCAACGTCATCCGCAATTGCGGCCTTGATCCGGACATCTATCAGGGCTTTGCCTGGGGCTTGGGCATCGACCGCATCGCCATGCTGAAATACGGCATGCCCGATCTGCGCGCCTTCTTCGACGCCGATCAGCGATGGATTGATCATTACGGTTTCCGCCCGCTTGACCTGCCGAGCCTGGTGGCGGGCTTGAGCGGCTGAAATGCCGACCTTATTACGCTGGAGCGGGTTTCGCTTTTTCTTCTACTCAGCCGACGGTTGGGAACCACCTCACATCCATGTTGTGAAAGACGGATGTGAAGCAAAAGTCTGGCTCCGCGACCTGACAATCGCTGTCAATCTGGGGTATTCTGCACAAGAGTTGAATGAGATTGTACGCAAGACCCGAGAAGAGCGGGACGGTTTCCTGGCTGCCTGGCAAAGTTACTTTGGAGTTTGAGATGACTGTCTTGCAGATCGAAATCGAAGATACCCGCCCGGTTGCAGCGCATTGTGACAGCCAACATCTTCATGTAACGCTCGCGGACGGGCGCAGTTTAAGCGCGCCACTCTGGTGGTATCCGCGACTTGCGAAGGCGAATGAGGCCGCGCGTGCTTCCATCGAGTTTCAACCCATGGGTCTTCACTGGCCCGACATTGACGAGGACATTTCAATTGCATCGATCCTGCGCGGCCAAAAGGCGCCGGGGGCAATTGAACCGGGGCAGGCAGCGTGATTTTGGCGATCGAGTCGATCCTGCTTTCACGAGCCGTGGCGGCTGTTGGCGGTCTGGCGAAATTGGAAGAGGCCATTAGAACGGTAGTGCTGTTTGCAGAGGACAGTGGCATTGATTTGGACACGAAAATTGGCAAAGCGATGGACACGCGCAAGAGAGCAATTTTGATCGAGTTGCAGATTTCTCTCCGTCCACGAATCCGAGCCAGCATGGGGATCTAGGGTAGACGAAGGCATTTCCGGTTTGCTGTGATCCCTGAGAAAAAAACTAGAGAACATTCATGAAATTCACCCTCTCCTGGCTCAAAGACCATCTCGATTGCGAGCGCCCGCTCGATGACATCGCCACGACGCTGACGCGCGTCGGCCTTGAGGTCGAGGGCATCAGCGACGCGGCGAAGGCGCTTTCAGGCTTCACGATTGCCCATGTCATTTCCGCCGAGCAGCATCCGAATGCCGACCGGCTGCGCGTCTGCATGGTGGATACCGGTTCTGGTTCGCCGGTGCAGGTGGTGTGCGGAGCGCCCAATGCGCGGGCTGGCATGAAATCCGTCTTCTCGCCGCCTGGCACCTATATCCCAGGCAAGAAGATCACGCTTGGCGCGGGCGTCATTCGCGGCGTTGAATCAAACGGCATGCTGTGCTCGGCAGCCGAGCTTGAAATATCAGACGATCATGACGGCATTCTCGATCTGCCGGCAGACGCGCCGCTCGGCGTGACTTACGCGGCGTGGGCGGGGCTTGATGACCCGGTGATCGACGTAGCACTCACCCCCAACCGCCCTGACTGCACGGCAATCACCGGGATTGCGCGTGATCTGGCGGCAGCCGGCGTCGGCGCCTTGAAATCGCTTGAGATCAAACCGGTCGCCGGCAGCTTTCCCTGCGCCATTGATGTCAGGCTCGATCTGCCCGGCAACCCGTCATGGTGCCCGGCCTTCGCCTATCGGCTCATTCGTGGCGTCAGGAACGGCCCCTCGTCCGCATGGCTGCAGAAGCGGCTGAAGGCGGTGGGCCTTCGCCCGATCAATGCGCTCGTCGATATCACCAACTATGTCAGCCTTGATCGCGGGCGCCCGCTCCACGTCTTTGACGTTGCCAAGCTTACAGGGGCGCTGGTTGTGCGTGCGGGCAGAGAAGGCGACAGCCTGCAGGCGCTCGATGGCAGGACCTATACGCTCGACGCGACGATGTGCGTGATTGCCGATGATGCCGGCCCGGTGTCGATTGCCGGCATCATGGGCGGCGAGCGCACGGGTTGTGACGAGACGACAACCGACGTGCTGATCGAATCAGCGTTGTGGGATCCGCTCACCATCGCCGCGACAGGACGCAAGCTCGCGATCAATTCGGACGCGCGGTACCGGTTTGAGCGCGGCGTTGACCCGCTGATGACGATGCCGGGTCTTGAACTGGCGACAAAGCTCGCAGTGGATTTCTGCGGTGGCGATGCTTCCGACATCAAACTCGCCGGCACGATCCCCGATATTGACCGCGTGATTGATTTTCCGGTGAGCGAGGTGAAGCGGTTGATCGGCGCTGATATCCCGCATTACGAATCAAAGATCGTGCTGCAATCGCTTGGCTTCTGGATATCGGGCCATCAGGGCGAAGCGTGGAAGGTAGCGCCTCCCTCCTGGCGCCCCGACATTCACGGCAAGGCTGATCTCGTCGAGGAAGTGGTGCGCATCGTCGGTCTTGACCGCGTCCCGGCAACGCCCTTGCCGCGCGAGGGGCATGTCATGGGACCGGTCCTGACGCTGCAGCAAAAGCGGGTGCGCACGACAAAACGCCTGCTGGCAGCGCGCGGCATGGCGGAGGCGATCACCTGGTCCTTCATTGCCAAGGAACAGGCTGCCCTGTTCGGCGCCGCTGCCGGCCTTGATCTTGCCAATCCGATTTCAAGCGATCTTTCCACCATGCGCCCGAGCCTGCTGGCGGGGTTGGCGCTCGCTGCCAAGCGTAATGGCGACAAGAGCGTCCACGATGTCGCCCTGTTCGAAGTCGGACAGATTTTTCATGGCGGCGAGCCGGGCGAGCAGAGCATGTCAGCCTGCGGGATCAGGAGGGGACTTGCCAAAGTCAATGGCGCCGGGCG
>NZ_JAKFWN010000010.1:0-30960 GCF_021731865.1 Raskinella chloraquaticus (SeqCode)
CTGGTGCCGGCGGAGAGGATCGAACTCCCGACCTTCGGTTTACAAAACCGCTGCACTACCGCTGTGCTACGCCGGCGCTGGCGTGTGCTTAGCCAAAGACGATTGATTTGGCCAGAGGGGGCGGAGCGCTGAGCCGGGCGCTGCCCGTCGCCGGCGCTGATCGGGGAAGCGCGAGCGCCCGGGCGGAACTTTCAGCGCCACTGCGGGTTAACCTTGACGACGAGCGGTCATCGCACGCTGCGTTGGCTGGTTGCGCTGGCGCGCGATTTATAATCTATTCAGAACGCGTTCATACGCTGATGGTTAAGACTTTGTGCAGGTTGTCATGGAACGGCAGACCGGCCTTCGCCGTACCCTGTTCCACCCATCTCTAGGAGGGGATGATGAAGAAATTGATGGTTGCTCTGCTCGCCGCCCTGACATTTGCCGCTGCTTTCGCGCCGCAGGAAGCGGAAGCCCAGTATCGCCGTCGCAATAATGGCGTGCCGATCATCGCCGGTGTCGCGGCCGGGCTGCTTGGCGCGGCGATTGTCGGCTCGGCGATTGCCGGCCAGCAGCCCCGCTATTACCAGCAGGAACCCGTGTACGGTCGCCCCGGCCCGGTCTATTACGCCCATCCGCAGGGCCAGTATTACGAAGAGGACGAGGTGGTGGTGCGCCAGCCGCGTTGCTTCATCAAGCGCCAGCCCCTTTATGACGAATATGGTCGGGTGGCCGCCTATCAGAATCGTCGCGTCTGCCGCTGAACGACGCATCCGATATTTGTGAAAGCGCCCGGTTCGTCCGGGCGCTTTTTTTTAATCTCACGCACTCAGCGCCAGCCGCTGATGAGTGGCAAAGAGCGCCACCGCCGCCGCGTTCGAGACGTTGAGGCTGGTGAGCTTGCCCGGTAGCGCGATGCGCGCGAGAATGTCGCAATCCTCGCTGGTGCCGGCCCGCAGCCCCTTGCCTTCCGCTCCCAGAACCAGCACCAGCGGCGCTTTGAGCGGCAGGGTGGTGATGTCGTTCTCCGCATCGCTGTCAAGACCAAGGCGGGTGAAGCCGCGCGCTGCAAGGCTTGCCAGCCCCTGACGCAGATTGCGCACCAGACAGAAGGGCACCAGCTCAAGCGCCCCCGAGGCAGCCTTCGCCAAGACGCCGGTCGCTTCCGGGCTGTGGCGGTTGGTCATCATCAGCGTGGTGACGCCGAAGGCCGCCGCACTTCTGAGAATGGCCCCGACATTGTGCGGGTCGGTCACCTGATCAAGCGCCAGAACGATGCCGGTCTCCGGCACCGCTTCGACGTCGAGCACCGGCAGCGGGTCCGCCTCCAGCAGCAATCCTTGATGGACAGCGTCGGCCGGCAGTAGGCGGTCGATCTCCTGCGGGCGCATGATCTCGGGCTTGATTCGGCCAGCAGCCACCGCCTCGACGCGGTGCCAGCCATTCTCGCTGGCAAATATCCGGCGCAGCCGGCGCGCCGGATTGGCCAGCGCCGCCTCGACCGCATGCACCCCCCAGATGAGCTGGACGTCATGGCGCCCCTCCCATGAGCCGTGGCGGACATGGCGGGGCTTGGGGCGGAAGGCGGGGCGGGGAGAGGGGCTGCGCATGCCCCACGACTTAACAGGCGGGCGGGCGGCGTCAATCTCTTGCCAATTATCCCGCTGCCCGTTGACAGGCCGGCGCCCACTCCCCATAACGACCGCCCACGCCTTGCCGCGCCTAAAGCCGGTGAGGCGCCGGCGGGCTTTTGCCTTGCCGGAACCCGGATGGGGGAATGTCCCGAGTGGCAAAGGGGGCGGACTGTAAATCCGCTGGCTTAGCCTTCGCAGGTTCGAGTCCTGCTTCCCCCACCACCTGTTTTTTTGAAATAGCGTGATGCGTTTAAACGCAATGCGGCCGAGCAAAAAATAAAGGCCCGGGCTGCCTTTCAGCAGACCAAGCCTGTCGATGTTGATGATCGCGCCGTGCTGGCGCTGGTCATGCCACCATCATGTTGTTGGCAGCGCAATCCCGCCCTGATCAGACGAGACGCGCTCCCAACACATGCAGCTTAGCGGGCCGCCATGGGCGCCATGCCGTCATCGGGTGCGTTGAGCACAAAGGTGACGAGCAGGACGGCTGCCGCGTTGACCCAATAATAAATGGCGTCAATGCCGGTGAAACCGAGCACGAAAGGGGCGACGGCGAAGGTTATTCCCACCAGACGATCAACCAGCACGTGGAAGGAATAAGGCAGTACCTTGATGATCCCCGTTTCATGATTGGTCAGGATCGTCAACGCCAGCGCCGCGCCGCCAGTGACAACCGAGAGCCAGAAGGCCAGCGGATTTGTCGCACCCAGACCAAGCAGGAATGGCATGCCGATCAGGCTGAGGGCGACGGGGTAGTCGATAAGGGCGTGGATTTGCCGTGTAACAAAACGCATGTTTAATCTCCTGTGCACAAGGTCCAAGATTTTTGGCCCATGCGAGACGTTGAGACAACAAGAGAGGATTAACTTCGGTCTATTGGCAATACATATGAGACGATCTGCAACTATCAGGCCGCTTCGCTGCGATACTCGCTGGGCGCAATACCGAAGCGCTGGCTGAAGGCGCGAGAAAAGGCAGCCGTTGATTCATAACCGACCTTGGCCGCGATCTGCTGTACGTTGAGCCTTGTATCGTCAAGCAGAGCTGCCGCGCGTTGCAGCCGCCAGCCGCGCAGATAACTCACCGGCCCTTCGCCGACACGCTCGGTGAACTGATCAGCAAAGCGCGCGCGCGACATGCCGATCTCTTTCGCCAGGCTTTCAACTGTCCACGGCTTTTCCGGGTGGGTATGGATGAGCATGAGCGTTTTGCCGATCCGCTCATCGCTGAAGGCGCCGATTACCCGCTGCATCTCGGGTGACTGGCTGAGGCCGGCGCGCAGAATTTCAACGAACATCACTTCAGCAAGGCGTTGAACGATCGCCACCATCCCCTGGTCGTGGGGCGTGCTGCGCGATTCAAAAACCCGTCGGGCCATCATGCGGACGATGTCATCAAGCCAGCCGAAACGGGCGCGCATTGCAGCCGTGATAACAATGGCATCGGGCAGGAATTGCAGAATGGGATGGCTGGCGCCATCGCGAAACGTGAAATGGCCGCAAACAAGCTCATTTGTCGCTGCATGCGGTGCCGGTGTCGCCACAACAACACCTTCGCCTCGATATCCGGCATTTTCCAGCACATGCTCGAGCGGAGCGTAGTTACTCTCCGCAGAATCAAGAATGCAATGACTTTGACCACGCGGAATGAGCACGAGATCGCCGCTTGCCAGTGACAGCGCCTGGCCGTTTGCCAGACGCACGACGCAATTGCCCTGCACAACCAGGTGGAAGCGCGCGGATTGTTTATACGCCGGCACCTCGACCCCGAAGGGAGCGGAAAATCCCAGCCTGAAATAAAAACTGCCGCGCAGGCGCAGTGTCTGGAGGATATCGCTGAGAATATCTTGCATGATGAAAAACCAGTTGTTGGGCGCGGTGTTTGGGACGGTCTGCATAGTTTAATGGTTTGACGACCGTCAAATCACGCTGTCGCGAGCGTATCGGCAAAATGTCGATAAATTTTGCGATGCCGATTTCCCATTTCTTCAGGTGAAATTTACCAAGTTCATCGAACCTGCTTCGACGTTTTGAAGCGGAAGCGATGATGTTCCAGTGGTTTCGCCTGCCTGTTCTGATCCTCGCTTTCTGCGCAAGCAGCGCGGCGGCGCGCGCTGAACCATTGGGCGAACCGGCCTTCTCTCCCGTCACCTATCAGCGCACCGTCTGGGCCTATGAAGGCTACCGCGCGCTGTACGAAAAAGGCGGATGGCCTGATCTGCCGGCCAGCGTCGCAGGATTGATGGAAGGCGCAGAGGGGCCTGCGGTGGCAGCCCTCAAGCAGCGCCTCATCCTGATGCGCGACATGGCGCCGGACGCGGCCGAAAATGATCTCTTCGATCAGGGAACCCGCGAGGGCGTTCGGCATTTTCAGCGCCGGCATGGTTTGAACCCCAGCGGAAAAATCGGCGAGCGCACGTTGCGCGCATTAGCCGTTCCCATCGACATGCGCCTCAAGCAGATGTGGATGACGCTGGAGCGGATGCGCCAGACGCATTTCTCTTTTCCCGAGCGCTATATCGTCCTCAATATTCCCGGCGCCACCATCGAGGCGGTTGATCATGGCCAGACGGCGCGGCGCCATGTCGCTGTCGTCGGGCGCCCTGATCGCCAGTCGCCACTGGTCTCCTCGCGCCTTGCCACCATCAATCTCAATCCGACATGGACGGTGCCGACGTCGATCATCCGCAATGATCTGGGGCCAAAGATACAGGCCGACCCGCTGTTCTTGCAAAAGCATGGCATGCATGTCTTCGGGCCGGGAGGGATCGAACTTGATCCGGCAAGCGTCGACTGGTCAGGGCGCACCCGCCTCAACGTGTCGATCAGGCAGGACCCCGGACCTGCCAATTCGCTCGGTCGTCTGCGCCTCGACATGCCCAATATCCACGCTGTTTATATGCATGATACGCCCCAGCGTGACCTCTTCCGCTCGGACGCCCGCTTCCATTCATCGGGCTGCGCGCGCGTCGAGGATGTGGTGGGGCTCGCCGCCTGGGCGCTGGAGGGAACCGACTGGAACCGCGCCCGCCTTGAGGGCGAAATCGCCTCTGGCTCCCGCATCGACATTCGGCTGGCGAAACCGGTGCCCGTCATCTGGGTTTATCTCACCGGATGGGCGGCGGCAGACGGCACCATCCAGTTCCGCGAGGATATCTACGGTTTCGACGAGGGCAGGGCGCCGCAGGCTGAGGCTGAAAAAGATGTTACCGGCTCGATTAATCAGCGTCCCGCCGGCATTGCTGATCTCATCGGCGCTTCGCCGGCGCGCAGATAGGCTTGCCTCGCGCGCGGTGGCGTGCATCTCTTGGCGCGATCATCCGCAAGAGGCTCCGTCATGCTGCGCGTCACTCATGTCCATGCCCATCTCCATGGCGCACCCGCTGACCGGGTGGTGCTGGCCCACGAGGACCGCCGTCGCCGCCGGCTGGCGATGAAGGCAGAAGGCGGAGTGGAATTTCTCCTCGATCTTCCCGAGGCGATGGTTATTCCCGATGGCGCGGCGCTGATACTGGAGGATGGCCGTCAGATCGAAGTCGTCGCCGCGCCTGAATCGCTCGTCAAGATCACGGCGAAAGATGGCCCCTCACTCATCCGCATCGCCTGGCATCTCGGCAATCGTCACGTGCCGACCGAGCTTCTGGGAACCCAGCTCAGGATTGCCCGCGATCATGTTCTCGAAGAGATGATCGTGGGTCTGGGCGGCATTGTGGTAGCGCTTGAAGCGCCGTTCGAGCCCGAAAGCGGTGCCTATGCCGCTGGCGGGCAGTCCGGCACCCATCATGCTCATCGCCATCATGGCCACGATCACACGCATGACCACTGAGCCTGTGTCGTCTGGTAATTATCTGGTGCTGCAAGCGTGGTTCTCGCCGGCCTTTCCGATCGGCTCCTTCAGCTTTTCGCACGGCCTCGAATGGGCAGTCGAAGCGGGTGACATAACCGACCGGGAAAGTGCTGAAGCGTGGATCGGCGATCTTCTGTGCCATGGCAGCGGGATGAATGACGCGATTTTGCTCGCTCACGCCTGCCGCGCCGAGGCAGCGCGGGATGGTGATTGCCTGCGTGACGTTGCCGAACTGGCGGCAGCTTTTCAGCCGGGGCGCGAGCGCTTGCTGGAAAGCCAGGTGCAGGGCAGGGCCTTTCTCGATGCGATTATGGCGGCCTGGCCGCCACCGCAGCCTTTATTGCTGACCCAGGTGTGGGATGGCCCGCTCGCCTATGCGGTGACGGTCGGGGCCAGTGCTGCTGCCCATCATCTGGCGTTGCCGCCAACCCTTGAAGCCTATCTTTCCGCCTTTGTCGCCAATCTCGTTTCGGCAACCATTCGCTTGAGCGCGCTTGGCCAGAGCGATGGACAACGCATCATCGCCGCCTTGCTGCCCCTTGTGCGTGATACCGCATCGCGCGCGAAGATAGCCTCGCTGGATGAACTTGGCGGATCGTGCCTGCGCGCTGATCTCGCCTCCCTCAGGCACGAAACGCAATATACCCGCCTCTTCCGCAGTTGAACGGTTGAGGCATGAAAAACTGGAAAGAGCATCACATGCAAAAATCACCTCATGGGCCGTTGCGGGTTGGTGTCGGTGGGCCGGTCGGCTCAGGCAAGACGGCGCTGATGGATGCGCTGTGCAAGCGTTTATCGGGTGATTTCGATATCGCCGCCGTCACCAATGACATTTACACCAAATGGGACGCGGAATTCCTTGTCCGCTCCGGTGCCCTGCCGGCTGAGCGCGTTTTGGGAGTGGAGACCGGCGGCTGTCCCCATACCGCGATACGCGAGGATGCTTCGATCAATCTCGCAGCGATCGCCGATCTGCGATCGCGGTTCCCCGCGCTTGATCTGGTCCTGGTTGAATCGGGTGGCGACAATCTGGCCGCGACCTTTTCGCCTGAACTCGCTGACTTGACGATCTACGTGATTGATGTCGCGGCAGGCGACAAGATCCCCTCGAAGGGCGGGCCCGGCATCACGCGCTCCGATTTGCTGGTCATCAACAAGATCGATCTTGCGCCTTATGTGGGGGCTGATCTTGCCAAGATGGATGTCGATGCCAGGCGCATGCGCGGGGTCCGCCCGTTTGTCTTCACCAACATCAAGGACGATATCGGCTTAGGCGACGTTGAAGCGTTTATCCGAACAAAGGGCGGCCTGGATCCTAATTCGGCTTGATGAGATCAAGCGGCTGCAGCGGTTCGCCCGTGCGCGGCAGGGTCGTGAACGGTGGTCTGGCCGGTAAAGGCGCGGTGGCGTCGTAAATCCGGTCGGGAAGCGCGGTTGCGAGCCACGGCATCAGCCCCACCAGCATCAGCGCCACGAGCTGGATTGCCACGAAGGGTAGCACCCCTCGCCAGATCGCTTTGGTCGGCACGCTGTCAGGCGCAACCGAGCGCAGATAGGCGAGCGTATAGCCATGCGGCGGCATGATGAAGGATGTCTGCAGATTAAGCCCGATCATGACAGCCAGCCATACCGGGTCCGCCCCCAGCTTGATGAGCGGCGGCGCGAAAAGGGGAACGACGATAAAGACGATCTCAAAGGTGTCGAGAAAGCAGCCAAGCACGAAGATGAGCGCCATCGTCACCAGCATCGCCATCGCCAGCCCGCCGGGAAGATCGCGCAACGCGTTCTCGATCATCGTCTCGCCACCAAGACCACGGAAGACGAGAGCGAACGTCGAGGCAGCGATAAAGATCATGAAAATCATGGACGTGCCGCGCGCTGTCGTGCTCATCACATGGCGGATGAGACCGGCGCTGAACTTGCCGCGGTAAACGGCAAGCACCAACGCCCCGACGGCACCGAGCGAGGCTGATTCTGTTGCCGTGGCCACTCCCGCAAGCAGCGATCCGAGCACCATGCCGACGAGCGCGAGCGTTGGCAGCAGCGCCCGGGCGATGTCGATCAGGCTGGCGCGCCTGATCGCCGCCGCAGGAGGCGCATCCGTCGGCTTCAGCCAGGCGCGCCCGCAGACATAAGCGATGTAAAGGGCGGTGAGCAGCAGGCCCGGTATCAGTGCGCCGGCATAGACATCGCTGATGGTGACACTGGCAGGCGCAAAATTGCCGAGCTCAACCTGGGCGCGCTGATTGGCGGTGCTGAGCGTGTCGGCAATGATGATGAGGACGGTTGCCGGCGGGATGATCTGCGCGAGTGTTGCCGAGGAACAGACGATCCCGCAGGCAAAGTCATCGCGGTAGCCTGAGCGCAGCATGGTAGGCAGCGCAATCAACCCGAGCGCCACCACATCGCTTGCCACGACGCCTGTCGTGCCGGCAAGCAGCGCGCCGACGATCACGGTCGTAACACCAAGCCCGCCGGCTCGCCCGCCCAGGAGCGCACTGAGGGATACGACAAGATCTTCCGCCAGCCCCGCGCGCTCCAGCACGTGCCCCATGAACAGAAAGAGCGGGATCGCCACCAGCACCTCATTGGTGATGGCCCCGAAGATGCGGGAGGGAAGCGACAGCAGGAGTGCTGCCTCGAAGCTGCCGGTGAGAATACCAACACCAGCAAAAATGACAGACGCGCCGCCTAGCGTGAAGGAAATCGGAAAGCCGGCGAACGTTGCCATCGTCAGCACAAGCAGCAGGAGGATGGGCAGCGCGTCGGCCAAGATCTGGATCACTTCTGCCGATTTTTCGTGTCGTCCAACGCGGACAGGCGCTGTGAAAGGATGGCAAATCCCTGGAGCAGAAGCAGAAACGCGCCAAGCGGAATCAGGGCTTTCACCAAAAACACTCCGGGCAGGCCACCTTCGACGGCCGCGCCCTCCAGCTGTGAAAAGGCCGATCGCACGAAGCTGTGCTCGCCGGCAAGCGAGGCGTAGATGATCGTGACCAGCCATGGCGTCAGGAAAAACGTGATTCCGGCGATCTCGATCAGGTTTCGTGTACGCGGCGTGAGCCTGCGCGAAAAGATGTCCACACGTACGTGTTCGTTGGCGCGATAGACCTCGGCTGCTCCGCCCATGATGCAAGCAGCAAAAAATGCGATGTAAAGCCCCTGCATCCACGGAAATCCAATGCCAAACACATAGCGCAAGATGGCCACGCTGGCGCAAACGACAACGGTTGCCAGCGCGCACCACGCACTTGCCCGCCCGAAAAAAGTCGACATGGTTGCGATTGGATTGCGATCGTCTGGCTTGGGATATCTTGCTGTCATTCAGGCTTCCTGTTCCCGGTGACGTTATATGACGGGAAGGATCGTGCCAGTTAAGGGGTATGGCGCGTATCCTCACGCTTTCGACAAAGGACTGACAAATCGCTTCCCCTCCTGTTTTGCTCTGCTAGAAGGCAGACCGCTGACCCTTGGAGCAAGTATGGACGTGACGATGATCAACCAGGCACAATCATTGTCCCGCGCAGTGCTGTCCTTTGCGCTCGCAGGGCATCGTCGCGCCTGCCTTGTACTCACATTGGCGACCCTGTTGTGTTGTCTGCCAGGCTTTTTTGTCATCCCGCCGACGGATCGTGATGAAGGCAGGTTTGCCCAGGCCAGCAAGCAGATGATCGAGACAGGCGATCTCATCAATATCCGCTATCAGGGGGAAGCGCGCAACAAGAAGCCGGTCGGTATTCATTGGATGCAGGCCGGGATAGCGACACTCAGTGGTTATGGAGCCGACGCGCCGATCTGGGTTTATCGTCTGCCATCGCTGCTTGGCGCGCTTGCTGCTGTGTTGCTGACCTACTGGGCGCTTTTGCCGCTGATCGGTCGGCAAGAGAGCCTGATTGCGGCGATGTTGCTGGCCGCCACCTTTATGCTTGGCATCGAGGCACGCATCGCCAAGACCGACGCCGTTCTTCTGGCAACCACGACGGCCGCCATGGGCGCGTTGATCAGAGCCTATCTGGGCCCAAAGACTGTGCTCCAGACGGGCAATTGGCTCATTTTCTGGTTGGCGATTGCTGTCGGCCTTCTGATCAAGGGGCCGATCACCCCCCTCGTCGTAGGGCTGACGGCGACGACGCTGGTCGTGTACCACCGCTCGGCAGCCTTTTTGCGCGCCTTGCGCCCGATATATGGTGTGATGCTCGTTTTGCTGATCAGTCTTCCCTGGTTCATCGCCATCGCCGTGCAGACGCAAGGCGCTTTTTTCCAGGGCAGCCTTGGTCATGATATGTTTGAAAAGATCGGCGGGGCGGCCGAGCAGCATTGGGGACCTCCCGGCTATTATGCCGCCGCATTCTGGGTCTTTGCCTGGCCGGCAGCGCCCTTCCTGCTGGTAGCATGGCCGTGGCTGTGGGCAAACCGGCGCGACCAGAGCGTGATGACCCTTCTTGCCTGGCTATTGCCCACCTGGGTGCTGTTTGAAGTCGTTTTCACCAAATTGCCCCATTACGTGCTCCCGACCTATCCAGCGCTCATGGGGCTGATCGCTCTCGCGCTTGTCAGAATGGGGACGGGCATGCCAGCGCGCTGGCGCCAATTCTGGTTGGTGGGCCTGTGGCTGTTCCCGCTGCTCCTCGGCTTTGCCGCCATCATCACCGTCTATCGGGTGGAAGATGTCGTCCTTTACGGCGCTATCGTTTTCACTGTGCTCTCGGCCTTGCTTGGTTTCGTGGTCAATCGCTTGGCCGGTCGCCATCTGCCTGAGGCCGTGCCGTTATCGATTGCGGTTGCCTCGCTGCTGTATCTTGCCGTGATGCAGAGCGCGGCGCCTGGTCTGCGTACGATCTGGTTGTCAAAAACGCTTGCCGACAAGATCAATGAAATATCGCTCTGCCCGCGTCCGCAGCTTGCCATCGCTGGCTATGCCGAACCGAGCTTCGTCTTCCTGACCCGAACCGACACCTATCTTGCCGACGTTGCCGGTAGCGCGTCATTTCTGTCGCAGGCTGGTTGTCGGCTGGCGATTGTCGATGCCTTGCGCCGTAACGGAGCGGGGGAACTCATCAGCGATGAATTCCAGCAGCAATTGCAGGCTCTCCACGTGAAGGCTGAAAAGATCGGTGAGGTCACCGGGCGCAACGTCAACGGCTTCGCCTTGCGCCGCATGGAAATCTGGCGTCGCCTGCCGTAACCAGCACGCATGCCACCTCGCAGCCCACACCTTGGCTTGGCGGAAGAATGTAGCTATAAGGCCGCCAACTGAAGCGCGACAAGGACCGCTTGGCGGCGCGAAAGGCTTGCATTCATGTATAATTCTGTCGGCGCGGAGCAAGGCTTGCGCGTCAGCGTCACCGTGCCAGTCAAGAACGAGCGCGACAATCTTCTGCCGCTGATTACCGAAATCGAGGCGGCATTGGCGCCGGGCGGCGCCTATGAGATCATTTACGTGGACGATGCTTCAGATGATGGCACGTCACAAATTCTCGCGGAATTGCAGGTGAGCCGCCCGCATTTGCGCGTCATCCGCCATGAATTCAGCGCCGGTAAATCTGGCGCCATTCGCACAGCCGTCAGGGCCGCCCGCGCCCCTCTGATCGCGACGCTTGACGGTGACGGACAGAATAACCCCGCCTATCTGCCGGCGATGATCGCCGCCCTCGAAGCATCGCCAGCCGATACGGGGCTGGTCCAGGGTGAACGTCAGAGGCGTCGTGATACCCTCTTCAAGCGGGTCCAGTCGCGTATCGCCAATGCCGTCCGTCGCCTTGTCCTGTCCGACGTCACCAGTGACACCGGTTGTGGACTGACGGTGGTGCGCCGCGATGTGTACCTGCAACTGCCTTATTTCCAGGGCTTGCATCGCTTCGTCCCGGCACTGGTAAGGCGCGATGGATACGCGATTCTCATCCATTCCGTCGCTGATCGCCCCCGCCTCAGCGGTCAGTCCCATTACGGCTTTTTTGACCGCCTGTGGGTCGGCCTCTTCGATATGGCTGGCGTGTGGTGGCTGATCCGCCGCCGTGGCCCGCGCCCCAACGCGAAGGAGCAGCGGCCATGATCATCCAGTTCGGCCAGGATCTTTACGCCTATCTCTACGATGTGTTTTTCACCCGTTTTGATTTCTGGCTGCTTTTTGGCCTTATTGCCCAACTTTTGTTTACTGCGCGCTTTCTCGTGCAATGGATTGCCAGCGAGCGCGCCGGCCGCAGCGTGGTGCCGACCGCCTTCTGGTTTTTTTCGATCATCGGCGGCGGCATGACGCTTGTCTACGGCATCATCAGGCGCGAACCGATCATCATTATCGGTCAGTCATTGGCGACGTTCATTTACGTGCGCAACCTTGTTCTGATTGCGCGCACTCCCAAGACCCGCGATGGTGAGGGCGCCCGGTCCTGATCGGCCCAGTCAGCTGGCGGCTTTGAGGCGATCGAAACCGGCGGCAAGATCGCGTTGCAGGTCGCCGATATCCTCAAGGCCGATCTGGAAACGCAATGTCGGGCCGCCGGGCTCCCACGGCGTTGCCGTTCGGTAAGGCGTACAGTCAAAGGGCAGGACAAGGCTTTCATAGCCGCCCCACGAGGCACCGATACCGAAGAGATCAAGCCCGTCGACCATCGCTGCCAGCGCGGCTGGGGACACGGGATGCAGAATGATCGAGAACAAGCCGGTTGCGCCGAGAAAATCGCGCTTCCACAAGGCATGACCGGGATGGCTCGGCAGGGCGGGATGCAAGACCGCTTTTACCTCCGGGCGTGCCTCGAACCAGCGCGCCATCTCAAGGCCGCGCCAGCCCGCCTCCTTCACCCGCAGCACCATGGTTCGCAAGCCGCGCAGCCCCAGAAACACGTCCTCCGGCCCGGCGCAAATAGACATTGAATCAAATGTTTGACGAAGTGCTGGCCAGCACCGCTCATTGGCCGATACAAGCCCCAGCAGCAGATCGGAATGACCGGAGAGATATTTGGTTCCAGCTTCAATCGCCAGATCAACGCCGCGCTCATGGGGTGGAAAGAGCAGGGGCGTTGCCCAGGTATTGTCCATCAAACAGACAGCGCCATGGTCATGCGCCGCTTTGGCAATGGCCGGGATGTCCTGCATTTCGAAACTTTGCGAGCCGGGCGCCTCGGTGAAAACCGCCGTTGTGTTCGCTCGCATGAGGCTGGTAATCCCGGCGCCGATGAGGGGATCGTAATAAGTCGTCTCGACGCCGAAGCGCTTGAGAAAACTCTCGCAGAAATTGCGGGTGGGCCGGTAGACGGAATCTGTGACCAGCAGATGATCGCCTGCCTTGAGACAGGATTGCAGCGCCACCGCGACCGCGGCCAGGCCCGATGGTACCAGAACCGTTCCGGCAGCCTTCGAAATGGCTGACCATGCGGTTTCCAGCGCGTCCGTCGTTGGTGTCCCGTAGGTCCCGTAGGTGTAGCGTGCGGTTGCGCGATTGTTGTAGGCCTCGATCGTCGGCTTCAGCACGGTGGAGCCTCGCCAGATCGGTGTGTTGACGAAGCCCTCGAAGCGAAAAGGGTCGCGCCCGGCGAGGACGACCTGGGTTTCTGGCTGAAATTTATCCAGAGGTGCTGAAGTTTTTGTCATGCTGAGGGGCTTCCCGGATACATCGTCTTTGTGGCAGACTCTGGAGATGGGCACGTCTGGCCGTCAAAAAACAGGCTGAACTGTGCACCGTGGTCGCTTGCCATCAAGGCAGCCGGCCTGAGATACGTCAATCAGTTTCGGAAGCCGCCATGCTCATGGCAGCTTCTCACTTCTGCCCGGAGCTCCGGACGGGCAGAACGACCAAGCAACCGGACAGGGAATGGAGTAAACTCATCATGAAGTTTAAATTGGTACCGCTGGCCGCAGGTCTGGTCCTGAGCGCCGGGGTTGCTCACGCCGCGACACTTGACGACGTCAAGGCGCGGGGCTCTCTGAACTGCGGATCGAGTGTGTCACTTGCCGGCTTCGGCCAGCCCGACGACAAGGGCGTGTGGAAGGGCCTCGACGTTGATTTCTGCCGTGCCATGGCTGCGGCCATTTTCGGCGATGCCAACAAGGTCAAGTTCGTCCCGCTGTCGGCCAAGGACCGCTTTACCGCGCTGCAGTCGCGCGAAGTCGACGTGCTGGCCCGTAACACAACCTGGACCATGAGCCGCGACACAACACTTGGCCTGCAATTCGGCCCGGTCAATTATTATGACGGCCAGGGCTTCATTGTTCGCAAGAAACTCAACCTGACCAAGGCCCAGGAACTCGCCGGCGCCACCGTCTGTGTGCAGACCGGTACGACGACCGAGCTCAATCTTGCCGACTTCTTCCGCTCCAACAATCTCAAATATGAGCCGGTGGTGTTTGCGGATGCTGACGCAACCGTCAAGGCGTATGACAGTGGCCGCTGCGATGCCTTCACGACGGACGCCTCGGGTCTGTACTCCGAGCGCCTCAAGCTCACCAACCCGGCCGATCACGTCGTGCTGCCGACCATCATTTCCAAGGAGCCGCTTGGACCAGCCTGGCGCCAGGGGGATGATCCCTGGGGCAATATCGTCAAGTGGACGCATTATGCCATGCTGACGGCCGAAGAACTTGGCGTCACCCAGGCCAATGTCGACGAGATGGCGAAGTCAAGCACCAACCCTGATGTCAAGCGCCTGCTTGGCACCGAAGGCAAGTTCGGCGAGGGCATCGGCCTGCCGAATGACTGGGCCTTGAAGATCATCAAGGCGGTCGGCAATTACGGCGAGGCGTTCGAGCGCAACGTTGGCGAGAAGACACCGCTTGGCATCAAGCGCGGCCTGAATGCCCTGTGGACCAAGGGTGGTCTGCAATATGCTCCGCCCATCCGCTGAGCGATGATACCAGGAGGCCGGACATGATCGTCCGGCCTCTTTTTTAAGCGGGCCCCGTGCCGAGAAGTCGGTCACAATACTTCCGCTGCGCGGGCTTCATGTTCTGGCAGAGCGCCGACTATGCGTCGGGCGCAGCTGGGACGGGAACAGGGGAAAAGGGAACATGGCAGTCACCGAAATGGGGACATCATCGTCCGTCCGCAAGGAATCACGGTCATCCTTGCTCTATGATCCCAAGGTCAGAGGGTTCGTTTTTCAGCTTCTGCTTGTGGTCGCCATCGCCTATCTGGTTTTCACCGCGACCACCAATGCCATCGAGAATCTGAAACGGCTCAATCTGGCGAGCGGCTTTGGATTTTTTGCCAATGTTTCGGGCTTTGACATCACCCAGAAACTGATCGAGTACAGCGCATCATCGACCTATGGCGATGCCTTCATCGTCGGGCTTTTGAATACGCTGCTCGTGGCGGGAATCGGTATCGTCCTGGCGACCTTGCTGGGGTTCGTCGTCGGCATTGCCCGCCTGTCGTCGAATTTCGTCGTGCGCACGCTCGCCACCTGGTACGTGGAAATCATGCGCAACATCCCTTTGTTGCTGCAGCTTTTCTTCTGGTACGTCGCCGTGTTGACGCCGCTGCCGGGCCCGCGCCAGTCGCTGAGCTTTCCAGGTGACATTTTTGTCAATGCCCGCGGTCTGTTCATGCCCGCCCCGATCTTCGGCGAGGGCGCATGGATGATGCTGGCTGGTCTGATCATAGCCCCCGTTGCGTGGTTTTTCATCGCCCGCTGGGCAAAGGCGCGGCAGGAAGCAACCGGCGAGCAGTTTCCGGTCTTCCTGACAGGCGTTGCTCTGATGATCGGCTTGCCGTTTCTTGGCGCCCTCCTGTCCGGCTTTCCGATAACCTTCGATCGACCGGTGTTGAAGGGGTTCAATTTTGCTGGCGGCATGCGCGTCGTTCCGGAATTTGTCGCGCTGTTGCTCGGGTTGACGCTTTACACCGCAGCCTTCATCGGCGAGATCGTCCGTGCCGGCATTCTCGCCATCCATCGCGGACAGACCGAGGCATCAAACGCGCTCGGCCTTCGCGCGACGCCAACGCTGAACCTGGTGATCATTCCCCAGGCGATGCGCGTCATCGTTCCCCCGCTCACCAGCCAGTATCTCAACATCGTCAAGAACTCATCGCTAGCGGCTGCCATCGGCTATCCCGATCTTGTGTCCGTCTTCACCGGCACAACGCTCAAACAGACGGGGCAGGCGATCGAAGTGATTGCCGTCACGATGCTGGTCTATCTGACCATTTCGCTCAGCCTGTCGACCTTCATGAACTGGTATAACGGGCGCATTGCGCTCACGGAGCGTTGAGCCATGTCGATGTCAGGTGATATGAATACGATAGGTATCGGCTTTGTCCGCACCGAGCAGGCGCCGACCTTGTCGCCACCCGCAAGCACGGTTGGCGTCATCGGCTGGGTGCGCGCCAATCTCTTCGCCGGCCCTGTCAACACGCTGTTGACGGTGGTTGGAGTGTACATCATCTATCTGATTGTTCCTCCGCTTTGGAATTTTTTCATCGCCAATGCGGTGACGGAAGGCAAGGGACGTGCCGAATGCCTGGTTGAGGTCCCTGGCGCCTGCTACCCCTATCTCCTGGCACGCCTGCAGCAGTTCATCTACGGCTTCTATCCCGAAGCCGAGCGCTGGCGCGTCAACCTCACCGCCCTTCTCTGTTTCGGCTCGGTCGCCTGGCTTCTCATACCCGCCACGCCAAGCAAAAGCTGGATGGCCGCCTTCTTTTTCGTCGCCTTTCCGGTCCTTGCCTATATCTTGCTGAGCGGCGCTTTCGGCCTTCCCAAAGTGGCGACCAGCCTGTGGGGTGGCATGATGGTGACGTTTGTCATCTCGATCGTCGGGATCGTCGTCTCCCTGCCGCTTGGTATTCTTCTGGCACTGGGGCGGCGCTCGAAACTGCCGCTCGTCAAGCTGTTCAGCGTCATCTTCATCGAGTTCTGGCGCGGCGTGCCGCTCATCACCGTGCTCTTCATGGCCAAAACCATGCTGCCGCTTTTCGTGCCCGAGCACCTGGCGCCCGATCAGCTCTTGCGGGCGCTGATCGGCGTTGCCCTTTTCTCGGCAGCCTATATGGCGGAGGTCGTGCGTGGCGGCCTGCAGGCCATGCCAAAAGGACAGTATGAAGGGGCGGACGCGCTGGGTCTCAGCTATCCGCAGAAGCTCATCTTCATCATCCTGCCGCAGGCTTTGCAGATCGTCATTCCCGGCATCGTCAACACCTTCATCGGCCTTTTCAAGGATACCTCGCTCGTCACCATCGTCGGCATCTTTGACTTTCTGGCGAGCATCCAGTCCTCGCTCACCGATCCCGTATGGGCAACGCCATGGACCGCTTTTACCGGTTATGGTTTCGCCGCCCTGTTTTATTTCGTCTTCTGCTTTGGCATGTCGCGATATTCCAAATTCATGGAAGAGCGTCTCGCCCGCAGCCACAAGCGCTAGGAGAATAGTGATGGATAGCACGCAGACCACAGCCACCATGCCGCCAGGCGGACGCCCGCTTGATCAGACGGCGATTGAAATTACCGGCATGAACAAATGGTATGGCCAGTTCCATGTCCTGAAAGATGTGAACCTCAAAGTGGCGCGTGGCGAGCGTATCGTCGTGTGCGGTCCGTCGGGTTCAGGCAAATCGACCATGATCCGCTGCATCAATCGCCTTGAGGAACATCAGAAGGGTTCGATTGTCGTCGATGGCATCGAACTGACCAATGATCTGAAGAAGATCGATGAGATCCGTCGCGAAGTCGGCATGGTTTTCCAGCATTTCAACCTGTTTCCTCACCTGACCATCCTCGAAAACTGCACGCTTGCGCCCATCTGGGTGCGCAAGATGCCGAAGAAAGATGCCGAGGAAGTGGCGATGAAATATCTGACGCGGGTGCGCATTCCCGAGCAGGCCAACAAATATCCCGGCCAGCTGTCAGGCGGCCAGCAACAGCGTGTGGCGATTGCGCGTGCGCTGTGCATGAACCCCAAGATCATGTTGTTTGACGAGCCGACCTCGGCGCTTGACCCGGAAATGGTGAAGGAAGTGCTCGACACCATGGTTAGCCTTGCCAATGACGGCATGACCATGATCTGCGTCACCCATGAGATGGGCTTTGCCCGCCAGGTGGCCGATCGCGTCATCTTCATGGATTACGGACAGATCGTCGAAGAAAACAGGCCGGACGAGTTCTTCAAGAACCCGCAACATGAGCGCACCAGGCTATTCCTGAGCCAGATATTGCATTGAGGAATTTCGGATGATGCAACGCGTCTTGTGCGCGTCTGTCTTGTTGCTGGCGGCAAGCCTGCCGGCACATGCCATGACGGCGTCGGTGCGCTGGTGTTCCGGCTCGCCTGAATTCAAGATTTCGGGCGCACCAAAAGGGGCATCCATGCTCAATCTGCAAATGAGCGATCTTGATTACCCGAGCTACAATCACGCAGGTGGGGTCTTGCCCTTTGCGACGCTCGTCAAATGCGGCGCCCTGTCATCTTCGCCCTATCGCGGCCCCTCGCCGCCGGCAGGGCAGGTCCATACGTACCGCTGGACCATCGAGGCGCTGGACGCGAGCGGCAAAGTGCTGGAAAAAGTGGTCGTCGACAAGAAGTTTCCCGAGCAGAGATAGGTCCGCTTGACTCAAGCGCCGGTCTTCGCCGTATGGGGGTCCGCACCCCATTCCGACCATGAGCCGTCATAGACGCTCCATTCCCGGGCGCCGACCGCGTCAAGCGCCAGCCCCAGCACGACGGCTGACACGCCCGATCCGCAGGTGGTGATGATCGGTCTTGCCGGATCAACGCCGGCCGCGGCGAAGATCGCCATCAGGTCGCTCTTTGGTTTGAGCCTGCCTTCAATTGTAAGCATGCTCGAGGGCACGTTGAGGGCGCCGGGCATGTGCCCGCTCGGCAGACCGGCGCGTGGTTCGGGCGCCGTGCCGGTAAAGCGTTCACTGGAGCGCGCATCGACCACCTGAACGCCAGCCTGAAGGGCTTTGGCGACATCGGCCAGATCGCGCACCGCACCGCTGTTGAAGCGCGCCGTGAAATGGGCGGGACGCCGCTCGACGCGGCCTTCTTCGAGCGGACGCCCCTCCGCTTTCCATCTCGGCAGACCGCCATCCAGGATGAAAACGCGCTCAAGGCCGAAGACCCGGAACATCCACCACACGCGCGGGGCTGCAAACAACCCAAGCCCGTCATAGACGAGGATGCTGGCGCCATCGCCGATCCCCATCTTGCGCATGGCGGACGCAAACCCCTCGGGGCGCGGCAACATGTGCGGCAGGTCGCTCGTCGTATCCTTCACCGTATCGATATCGAAATGCACAGCGCCAGGGATGTGGCCGGCGAGATACTCGGCCTGTGCATCGCGATGTTGCGTTGGCAGGTACCAGGAGCCATCCACAACAACGAGGTCGGGTGCTGACAGGTGATCGGCAAGCCATTCAGGGGAACGCAGCCAGGTTGAGGGAAGATTGTCCATGGAATGTCTCGTCTCGTGATGGCGGAGGAACGCGCGGAGGGTAGGTGGGTTAGGCGACAAGTTCGATGCGCACGCGGCGATTGAGTTTGCCTTTCTTCTCGATCTTGGCAACGATAACCCGGCCGATCTCGCCGGTTTGTGCCACATGCGTGCCGCCGCACGGTTGCAGATCAAGCCCGTCGATTTCAACGAGGCGCACCCGGCCCGAGCCGCGCGGTGGCTTCACCATCATCGTCTTGACGAGGCCGGGATTGGCATCGAGTTCAGCATCGGTGATCCACTGCGCGCTCACCTTGCGGTCAAGGGCGATGAGTTCGTTGAGTTTGGCTTCGATGGCGTCCTTTTCGAAACTGCCGGCATCGGGAATGTCAAAATCGAGGCGCCCGTCGCCCTCACCGATCGCGCCCCCGGTGACCGGATAGGGTAGCACCACCGAGAGGAGATGAAGCGCGGTATGGATTTTCATCCGCTTCAGGCGCGCTGACCAGTCAAGCCGCGCCGCCACCGTCTGGCCGGTTGATATCTCGCCCACGGGCAGCGCCGCCATATGCACCACGCTTTGCTTGTCGCTGGAATAGACGGCATGGGTGATGGCGATCACCCGACCATCGGCAAGCACGATCTCGCCGCCATCGCCAGGTTGCCCGCCGCCCTGCGCATAAAAAATCGTGCGGTCGAGGATAAGCCCGTTTTCCGGCGTGAGCGCGAGGAGGGTCGCCGGCGCCTCACGCACATACGCATCATCGCGAAAGAGCAGTTCGGTTATCATCATGTCCTCATACCAGCGGGGCAGCGCGCTTTGGTTTTGCGATCAGGAAATCTGGAACCGGCAAATCCCTGGAGCGCAGAAAATCAGCGTTATAGATCCGCGATGCGTAGCGCGAGCCGTAATCGCACAGGATGGTGACAATCGTATGCCCCGGCCCGAGCGCTCTGGCCATGGCAATCGCGCCCGCAACGTTGACGCCTGACGATGGTCCGAGCATCAACCCTTCCTCGGTCAAGAGGCCAAAGAGCACCTCCAGCGCCTCGCCATCGCTGATACGAAACGGCAGATCAACCTTGAGCCCCTCAAGATTGGCTGTAATCCGTCCCTGGCCGATGCCCTCCGTCATCGAGCTGCCTTCGGCCTTGAGAATGCCGGTGGTAAAATACGAATAGAGCGCCGCGCCATGGGGATCGGCAAGGCCGATCTTGATATCAGGCTTGCGCTCGCGCAGCGCCATGGCCGTACCGGCAAGGGTGCCGCCCGAGCCAACCGCGCAGATGAAGCCGTCGATCCGCCCGTTCGTCTGCTCCCAGATTTCCGGCCCCGTCGAATCGACATGCGCCTGCCGGTTGACCACATTGTCGAACTGATTGGCCCATACCGCCCCCTGCGGCTCTGTTTTCGCCAGCTCTTGCGCCAGCCGCGCCGATACCTTGATGTAGTTGTTGGGATTGGCGTAGGGCGCGGCGGGAACCTCGATCAGCTCCGCGCCGCACCAGCGCAGCGTCTGCTTTTTCTCGTCAGACTGGGTATCGGGAATGACGATGAGCGTGCGCAGTCCCAGTGCATTGCCAACCAGTGCCAGACCGATACCGGTATTGCCGGCCGTCCCCTCGACGACGACGCCGCCCGGCCGGACTGCGCCGCGGCGCAGGGCGTCCGCGATCATCCATTTGGCGGCACGATCCTTGACCGATTGACCAGGATTGAGGAATTCAGCCTTGCCCAGAATGGTGCAGCCGGTGAGTTCGGAGGCATTCTTCAAATGAATGAGTGGCGTGTTGCCGATAGCGTCCACAATTCCCTTATGGATTGTCATAAACAAGGCTTCCTTCCTGAACGATGCCGCTTGGCGTGCGATAACACGCCCCGCCTGTGCCCCATCGCCCCATTTTGCATGGGGGCGATGGTTTGAAAATGGGATATCGCGTGATCTATCGTCCTTTGGGCCACGTAGACGTGTAGTCATGCGCTGCATCGAGCAGCTCGATGGGGACGACGGACATGATGGATACGCAGAAGGGTGCACCAACACCGGGTGTAGATGACATGCTGGCGGCCTACGTCGCCGGTTCGTTGTCGCATCCGCTCAATGTGCTGATGGCCTCCCATCTCGAACTGAGCAGCCGTCATCATGCGCTCGTGGCGACGCTTGAGGCGGCGTGTGGCGACCATCTGGCTGATTTGCCGCCGCAGCCGCTGGCAAACCCGCAGCGCATGCTGGCGGAAATAACCGCGACCACTCCCGTGACGATGTTGCCGTCTGTCATGGCGCCTTCTGGCGGCAATGACGGGTTGCCACCGACCCTGTCGGCCTTTCTCGGCAAGCCGCTGGGCGACTTGGCATGGCGCCGGGTGATGCCTGGTCTGAAGGATGTGCGCCTTGGTAATAACGACGGGGGTGAAGTCTCCCTTCTGCTCGTTTCTGCCGGCAGGCGTATGCCCGCCCATACCCATGCGGGACGGGAGGTGACACTGATCATCAAAGGCAGTTTCATCGATGATCAGGGCACGTTCGCCCGCGGCGATATTTCGATTGCCGATAGCCATGTCGACCATCGCCCGCGCGCTGGAGCCGATGAGGATTGCCTGTGTTTCGTCGTCACCGACGCACCCTTGCGCTTGACCGGCACCTTTGGGCGCCTGGTTCAGCGCCTCCTCAAGCATTGACGGTACGAGATGACAGCTTCCCTTGCCTGGATTACCGGCGCCTCCTCCGGCATCGGCCGCGCCACCGCCCTTGAACTGGCGCGCCGCGGCTGGAAGGTGGCCGTCACCGCCCGCAAGGCAGACGAATTGGAAAGCCTGAAGGCCGAAGCGCCCGCAGGCGCCATCATCGTCTATCCGGCTGACGTGACCGATGCAGCCGCGATGACAGCGCTGGTTGCGGCGATCGAAATCGCTGCCGGTCCCATCGATCTCGTCCTGCTCAATGCCGGGGTTTATCTGCCGGTGCGGGCTGGAAACTTCCAGACCGGGACATTTGCCAAATCATTTGATGTCAACCTGATGGGAACCGTCAACGCCCTGGGCGGGATCATCCCGCGCATGATCGCGCGCCGGAGTGGACAGATATGGATCATGGCCTCGACCGCTGGCTATGGCCCTTTGCCGACATCAGCCGCCTATGGCGCCACCAAAGCGGGGTTGATCAATCTGGCCGGCAGTCTCAAATTCGATCTCGATCTTTACGGCGTCCATATCGGCGTCATCAATCCCGGCTTTGTCGATACGCCGGCAACCCGTGGCAATCCCTTCGCCATGCCGTTTCTGATGTCGGTCGATGAGGCGGGGCGGCGCATCGTCGATGGCTTCGCCAAGGGCAAATTCGAAATCGCCTTCCCGCGTCGCTTTGCCTATATGATGAAGGCGCTCAATCTGCTCCCCTATGCGTGGTACTTCCCGCTCGCCACCCGCATGATGAAATGGGATAAGGTCGGACGCGAACTGCCACCACCGTCGTGATTGTTGCCACTCACGGCTTGGCAAAGACCATCTGCCGCACATCAATCGAGCCGGCCCGGAAGCCTGCCTCGCAATAATGCAGATAATAATCCCACAGCCGCTTGAAGCGATGATCAAACCCCAGCTGGGTGAGCTGTGGCCACACCTGGCCGAATGTCTTGCGCCATTGCGCGAGGGTGCGCGCGTAGTCGAGCGCAAACAGCCGCTGCGTCATTAACGGCAGCCCGTGCCGGGCGCCGAGTTGCTCCATGATGGTGCCGGTCGGCAGCATGCCACCGGGGAAAATGTGACGGCGGATGAAATCGATGTCGCGCCGGTATTGCTGGAAGAATCGATCCTGGATCGTGATTACCTGGATACCGGCCCGACCGCCGTTCACGAGGCATGAATCGAGCTTTGAGAAATAGGGTTTCCAGTACCGTTCTCCCACCGCCTCGAACATCTCGATCGAGACGATACGGTCATAGCGGCCTGTTTCGTCACGATAATCCTGGAAACGGATGTCGGTCCGCTCCGCAAGACCAGCCTTGGCAAGCCGCCTTTGCGCATAATCATGCTGTTCGCGCGATATCGTCAGCCCGCTGACGCGGCACCCGATTTCAGCGGCCGCATATTCAGCAAAACCACCCCATCCGCAGCCGATTTCAAGCACATGGTGCTCGGGTCTCAGATCAATCGCCTGTGCCAATATCTCATATTTTCGACGCTGCGCTGAGGCGAGGTCATGATCGCCATCGCTGAAAATGGCCGAAGAATAGGTCATCGTCGGGTCAAGCCAGGCTTCGTAGAAGGTATTGCCGAGATCATAATGGGCGCGAATATTGCGCTTGGCCTGGCGCTTGCTGTTGCCACGCCACAGATGTTGCAGATAACGCGCTAACCTCAGCACCGGGCGCCCGCCGAGAAACGCTTCCAGCGCATCAATGTTGGCGCACAGCACCTCAAGAACCGCCGTGACGTTCGAGCTGTCCCATTGCCCGCTGATATAGGCTTCGGCAAAACCGTTATCGCCGCCCTTGAGAACACGCTCGGCGAAGCGCTGATCGCGCACGCGCAAATCGGCATGCGGCCCTGCCTGCGCGCCTTCAAAGCGCAGCATCTGGCCGTCCGGCAGATGCATGTCGAGGCGGCCATGATCAAAGGCGGTGAGCAGAGACAGGACGAAGCGCATCGCCAGCGGCCGGCCGGCAGCCACGCGCGACAGATTGGCGCGGTTGACGAGCTGGAAGGTTGCCGCTGGTGGCGATGACGGGCTGATGCCGCAAGACATCGTGGCGCTGGTATCAGACATGGCGTGAGGTCACAGATTGAGATGGTGGGCGGGAAGGGTCGAAAAAGCGGTCCGGGTTACCGAGGCTCGCTGGTGGTGGCGCCTGTGGCCGCGCCACCAGTCCGGCGCCCTTGATCCACAATTTGAGCGCCTCCCAATGGATCGATGTCATGACCTTGATGCCAAGCAGCGGCACCGCCCATGACAGGCGCAGCAGATTGGTCGTCGTCAGATGAAGCCGTTCGCCGTGAAAACTGGCAGCCAGCACCGGCCCGCTATCATCGACTTCGAGAATACGCAGTCTCAGCCGCTCTCCGGGCGCGTCAAAACGGAACCGATAGGTGAGCCCGAAACCAAGAAAGGGCGAGACGAAGAAGAGTTTGCGCCGCTCCTGTCGTCCAGGTGACTGGCCAATATCGATGGGAGCCACATAGGTGTGCTTTTCGCCAAAGGTGTTGCGTACCTCGTAGATCATCGCCGTGAGCGCCCCATGATCGCCAAAGCAATAATAGACCGAGATCGGATTGAAGGCGTATCCCAGGACGCGCGGGTAGCACAGCAGGAAGATTTTTCGTGCCGGCTGCATCTGTGCTTCACGCAACAGCCGGTCGACATGAGCCCGCAACGTGCTGCCATCTCCCGCTCCGTGATCACGATCATGAAACGACACGAGATTGAAGCAGTTATGGGAAAATAATGGCGACAGGCGAGACAGTTCGCTCAACCTGTCGATATCGGCGAGCAGAGACCACACGCGATAGGTGAAACGATGTCGAAACGGGCTCATGCGCTGGTGCATGATGGTGCCGTCATAGAGGCTGGCAACGGCGCCGGTATCGAACGCTGACAGGTGCTGGTTTGTCGCTGTCATCATTCCGCTGCCTCGCGGAGCAGGGGCGCCTTTACCCAAGGATAATCACCGCCAAGCGGTTGCGCTGCCCGCATGCCTGACACCAGCCCGTCCTCATGGAAGCCGTGCTTGCTCCACGCGCCGGCAAACCATAAACGATCTTTCCCCTGAATGCGGGCGAGCGCCTGCTGCGCTGCCAGCGTCTCGCGCGACATCTGCGGATGGCGATAGGCGAAGCGCGCGAAGGTCAGTTCGGGCTTTGGCCGGGCAGGCGGATTGAGTGAAACGAACAGAGGATAGTGCCAGGCGATCCCCTGCAGCATGTTCATGCAATAGGTGACGGCAACAGGGTCCGTGCCGTCCTCGGGACCATCCCCCGGCGCCAGATAATTCCATGCCGCCCACGCTGCCCGTCGCTTGGGCATGAGGGCTGGATCGCGGTGAAGCCAGACCTCGTTTTCAGCAAAGGCGAAGGCACCAAGAATATTGCGTTCGTCATCTGATGGTTGCTGGATCATCGCCAGCGCCTGATCGGCATGAGTGGCGATGATCGCCTGGTCGAAGGCCACCTGCCCGCCGTGCTGGTCGGTCAGGATCACCTGCCGGCCCTCGCGGACGATGCGCTCGACGCGGGAGAGGCGGCGCACACGACTGCCCAGGTGTTTTTCCATGGCGCTGACATATGCCCGGCTGCCGCCGTCAACCGTGCGCCACAAGGGCTGATCGAACGATAAGAGCCGGTGATTGTCGAAGAATGACACAAAGCTCTCGACCGGGAACTGAAGCACGCGGTCAGCCGGCATCGACCAGATGGCGGCACCCATGGGGATGAGGTAATCGCTGCGAAAGCGACGTGAAAAACGACGTTGGTCGAGATAGTCGCCGAGGGTGACGTTATGAAGGGCGCCGCTCGCCAGATCCGCTGCCGCCAGCCGGTTGAAGCGGACGATTTCCTTCAGCATCCACAGAAAGGATGGCCGCAGGACATTGCTTGGCTGCGCAAACACTTTCCATAACGAGCGATCACCCGCCCATTCCCGGCGCCCATTGGCGACTGACACCGAAAAGCTCATCGTGCTTTCCTTCGTCGCTACATCAAGCGCGGCAAAGAGAGCGATGAGGTTAGGATAGTTGAGCTGGTTGTAGACGATAAAGCCGGTGTCAACACTGATCGCGGTGCCAAGATAATCGATATCGACCGTGTGCGCATGCCCGCCAAGCCGCGGTTCGGCTTCATACACAACGAGGCCTGGTTCATGGCGCAGACCATAGGCCGCGCCAAGCCCGGATATCCCGGAGCCGATGATGGCTATGCGCATTGCCTGTTCCTGTTCAGTTTGGCCACGATCATTATACGGCGCCACGTTCATCTTGGATGCACGCAAGCGCTGCAAGGGCCCGCGCACGTCCCTCTTCCAGCGAAACGACAGGGTAGGGGTAGGTTTTACCCAGCCGAACCCCCGCATCAGCAAGGATAAGCCCGCCTGCTTCCCATGGGCGATGAATGATATCGGCGGGAAGGCGAGCCAGTTCCGGCACGAAGCGGCGGACGTAATCGCCTTGCGGATCGAATTTCACTCCCTGCAATAAAGGGTTGAAAATACGGAAATAGGGCGCGGCATCCGCCCCCGTGCCGGCGACCCATTGCCAGCTTGCAGTGTTGTTGGCCGGACAGGCATCAACCAGGGTGTCCCAGAACCATTGCTCGCCTCTTCGCCAGTCGATCAGCAGGTGCTTGACCAGAAAAGATGCAGCGATCATGCGCACCCGGTTATGCATGAAGCCGGTTGTCCACAATTGGCGCATGCCGGCATCAATGATCGGATAACCGGTCATTCCGCGGGTCCAGGCAATGAACGCCGGCTCGTCGTCGCGCCACGGGAAAGCATCGAAGCGAGGTTGAAAATTACGCCGCTCAAGCTCAGGGAATTGCCACAGAAGGTGATGGGCAAATTCTCGCCAGCCGAGTTCGGCTTGAAATTTCTGTACGTCGCGCGATGAGGCGAGGCCGCGCTCTTGCGCGACCAGCGCCGCCTGCCAGACCTGATATGGTGAAATGTCGCCGAAGCGCAGATGGGCGGACAGACGCGAGGTCGAGGGCAGATCCGGCCGGTCGCGATTGTCGGCATAACCGCGCAATTCCTCTTCGGCAAAGGCGTCAAGACGCGTTGCGGCACCCTCTTCGCCAGGCGTGCCATGTGCGACGAAATTGGCGGCCCAGTCAGGTCTGCTCGGCAGCAGATGCCAGGCTGCGAGATCATCGCCCGCAACTTCGCCTGCACCCGCGCGCTGTCCGCGCAGGGGTGCAATCGGCGGACGCGGTTGTTTGCTGGCCAGCGCTGCCCGCCAGAAGGGCGAGAACACACGGTAAGGATCGCCCGAGGCACTGCGCACCTCATCAGCGCCGTAGAGCAGGTTGGTGAGGCAGGCGTTCATTTCAAGTCCCTTGCCGCGCAGCGCTTGGCGGATATCTGCCTCCAGCCTTGCAGCCACATCATCCACCGCCCTGCCATGGACCAATGAGGTCGCGCCGGTTTGGTCGACTAATTCATTCAAAATAGTGGCCGTCGCACCCCGCCGCAGGATCAGCGGTATGCCCAGCGCCGCCAGGTTTTTGCGCAAATTGACAAGCGATCCGTGCAGCCACCAGCGCGCCGCTGCCCCCAGGGGGCGCCGGGCGGCCGCTTTATCCATAATATAGACGGCGATGATGGGTCCGCCCTTTGCCCACGCTGCCGCAAGGGCCGGATGATCGCTGACCCGCAGATCGTCGCGAAACCACACGAGGCTGGTAGTGGCTGGTCGCGTCATATGTTCTTCTTCTCCATTCCTCGCCGCTAACAGCGTTGAGGCAATCGTTCGCTTGGCGCAAGCGAGGCATCTTGGCGCATCTGTTGTGCGTTGTGGCGCGCCCACGACTATTTCGCTGCTGCCGAAGGCGGCGGAAATTGTCGCCATGAACCGCATCGGCGGCCCTGACCGCGTGATCGATGCGATCAGGGAGCGCGGCCAAAGCTTTATGGATATTGATGATATTTTGCGCTATGCGGCGCGTCAGGCAATCGTTCAGAATGACGCTGGCAAGACCGGATTTTCTGCCATGCCGGCAGACGCGAAAGGGCAGCCATGAGTTCGATAACCCATGTTTGGTTTTCCGCTGGCTCAGAGGGTGCGTGGCAGATCACCAGCAATCGCCCGTTTATCGGCGATGGCCTTGCGTCCGCTGCCTGTCTGTCGGTCAGCGAAAGCAAGCCTGACACCTCGCGCAACGCCAGCTGGCAATTGCAGGGCGTCGTCAGTCATCCGCGCTATGCGACTGAAAAGGAGCTTGGCGAATTGCGCGCTGCGTCGCCGCCGCTGAACCGGCCCGAGGCGCGGTGCGCGGCCCTCATTCCCATCCGCAAATCGTCCGAATGGTGGGCGCTTGGTCAGGATCGCCGCCGCGCCATCTTCGAGGAGGTCTCGCGCCATACCGCCCGCTCGATGAAATACCTGCCGGCGATTGCCCGCCGCCTTCATCATGCGCGCGATCTGGGCGAACCCTTCGACTTCCTCACCTGGTTCGAATATGCGCCCGCCCATGCCGATGCGTTCGAGGATCTGGTTGCCGATCTGCGCAGCAGCGAGGAATGGCGCTACGTCATCCGCGAAGTCGATATTCGCCTGTTGCGGGCAGAATAGGTCCGCTTGGGCTGTGCACCTGACGGCAAGAGCCACATTCTCCAACGTCGATAGGCAGGCCGGTGGTGGTGATGCAGGAGGGGCGGGTTTTCCATCTCTAGATGATTGCGCTTGCATTTTATGCAAGCATTTATTATAAACCCTTCATATGAACAACCGGCATCGCAGGACGCTCGACGCTGTTTTCGCGGACCCGATTTCGGGCACGCTGGCATGGGCGGATGTCGAGGGCTTGCTCGTTGCGGCCGGGGCTCGGATCATCGAAGGGCGCGGCTCGCGGGTGCGGTTCGAGAAGGATGGCGAGGTCGAGACCTTCCACCGCCCGCATCCGGCGAAGGAAGCCAAACGCTATCAGGTGCGTGCCGCGCGGGCCTATCTTGAAAGGATCGGAGTGACGCCATGATCAACAGCACGATCAACAGCATGACCTACAAGGGCTATTCCGCTCGCATTGCCTATGATGACGGGGACGGCATTTTCACCGGACAGGTGGCAGGCATCCGCGATGGCATCGGCTTCCACGCCGAGACGGTCGAAGCCCTGCGCGAGGCCTTTCACGAGGCTATCAATGATTACATCGAGACTTGCCGGAAGGTCGGTAAAAAACCGCAGAAGGCCTATTCCGGCCAGATGATGTTTCGCGTCAATCCGGATGTCCACCGCAAGGCGGCGCTGGCAGCCGAGCTTTCAGGCAAAAGCCTCAACCAATGGGCCGAAGAGGTGCTGGACAAGGCGGGGGGTTGAATCTTGCAGGCCACCACCGTCATGCCCGGCCTTGTCCCAGGTTTCCACGCCTTTCCTGTCGGCCGGTATGTGCCTCGACCAATCGTCTGACGCGATACAGAACAGGCACACCCACTCTTCCCTTCCCACCTCCTCCCACCCGCGCTAGCTTGCCGACACTTGAATCACCCCACCACCGGAGCCCCCATGAAAACCCGCGCCGCCGTCGCTTGGGAAGCCAACAAGCCTTTGACGATCGAAACCGTCGAGCTTGCCGGACCGCAAGCAGGCGAAGTGCTGGTGGAGATCATGGCAACCGGCGTCTGCCACACGGACGCCTACACGCTTTCAGGCCTCGATTCGGAAGGGAAATTCCCGGCAATCCTTGGCCATGAGGGCGCAGGCATCGTGCGCGAGGTGGGCGCCGGCGTGGCATCGCTCAAAGTGGGCGACCATGTCATTCCGCTTTACACGCCTGAATGCCGCCAGTGCAAAACCTGCCTGTCGCGGCGCTCCAATCTGTGCACCGCCATCCGCGCAACGCAGGGTCAGGGTGTGATGCCGGACGGGACAACCCGCTTTGCCTGTGAATCAGCCGGGCGGGGCCGCAACACCGTTTTTCACTATATGGGCTGTTCGACATTCTCGAACTTCACCGTGCTGCCGGAAATTGCGCTGGCGAAGGTCCGCGACGACGCCCCCTTCGACAAGATCTGCTATATCGGCTGCGGGGTGACGACCGGCATCGGCGCGGTGGTCTACACGGCCAAGGTATGGCCCGGCGCCAATGTCGTGGTCTTCGGACTGGGAGGTATCGGCCTCAACGTCATCCAGGGTGCCCGCATGGTGGGTGCTGACAAGATCATCGGCGTTGATCTCAATTCCGCCAAGGCGGGTATGGCGACAAAATTCGGCATGACGCATTTCATCAACCCCGACGAGGTGGGCCGCGACAAGGTGGTTCAGGCCATCGTTGATCTCACCGGCGGCGGCGCTGATTTTTCGTTCGAGTGCATCGGTTCGACCGCCACCATGCGCCAGGCGCTTGAATGCTGCCATCGCGGCTGGGGCGAAAGCATCATTATCGGCGTTGCGCCCTCAGGGCAGGAAATTTCAACCCGCCCCTTCCAGCTTGTCACCGGGCGCGTCTGGAAAGGCTCTGCCTTCGGCGGCGCGCGCGGGCGCAGCGATGTGCCGAAAATCGTCGACTGGTACATGGAGGGCAAGATCAACATCGATGATCTGATCACCCACACCATGCCGCTTGATCAGATCAACACCGCGTTTGATCTCATGCATGAGGGTAAATCCATCCGCTCCGTCGTCGTTTATTGAAGATGGCGCCGCGCCGCCGCCATCTGACCGGAACCATCAGGCAATAGGGTTGCGATCTGGCACCCGACGCCCCATGTGCAGGCATGCCTGTCATGTTGACGGCGCGGGAGGCCCATGGCCGATCTGGTTTCGAAGCTGATCTCGCTCCTGCGCGGCCTCGTAGCCGCTGGCATCCTGATCCATGAATTGATTGCCTATATCGGCGCGCCGCTGTGGCGTTTTCTAGCCCACATCCGTCTGTTCGAGCGCTTTCTGCGCTGGGTCGAAACCTTGCCACGCTGGGGCGTGCTGGCGCTGGTGGTGACGCCGCTTGCCATCGCTGAACCATTGAAAATCGGCGGGCTCTATCTGCTGGCAACCGGGCATGTCTTGAGCGGCATTTCCTTTCTTGTCATCGGCTACGCGGTCAGCCTGGTGCTGGCTGAGCGTATCCTCCATGCTGGCCACGGCCAGCTCATGACCTATCGCTGGTTTGCCGTCGGCTGGCGGTGGTTTGAGCGCTTTCGCGGCTATATCCTGTCGCGGCCTGTCGTCGTTGCCATGCGTCGGAAAGTGGCTGAGCTCACAGCCTCAGCGCGCGAGCTGCGCGAGACGTTACTGCGCCGGCTGCGACAATTTGCCGGGATCTGAGCAGGATTACCCGGCGTTGCCGGTCATACGCGCCAGCACGCCGTCTTTCTTGATGAGCGCATGAAAGAGAGCAGCCGCAATATGCAGGCTCACCAGCACCGTCAGGGTGATCCCGGCCACTTTATGAGCAAAGAGCAGATTTCCCGATGTCGCCTCGTTTTTCATGAAGGC
>NZ_JAKFWN010000033.1:0-30509 GCF_021731865.1 Raskinella chloraquaticus (SeqCode)
TTCCTTGTCGCCATTTGAATTGGTGCTGCGCTTCTTTTCTTCCAGCGCCTGCTGGATGGCACGCATGCGATCACCGGCCGAGCGCGCATCGTTCTCGATCCCGCGAATGATGCGCTCGGCCTGACCACGGATCTGCTGCTGGTTATCGGCAAGCTGGGCCTGCAGTTCACGCATGCGGGGATGACCCGGAAGCAGAACGGTTGCCTGCAATGCGTGTTCGGCACGCAAAGCAGCCGCACGCTCGGTCAGCCGCTGCATCAGGGGAGAGGCAAAAACCTCGGCTGACTCAATCGGCCTGCCGCTTTTCAGCAGGTCGCGAATCGATCGCGCCCGCGCTTCGGCCTCGGCCTGCTGCCCTTGTGCGGCGGTCAGTTGCGCTGTCAACTCGGTCAGGCTCTGGGACGCGAGCGTCAGATTGTTAACGCCGGTCAGCAGATCAGCCTCTCCACGGAATTGCTGCACCTTCCCTTCAGCGTCTGCGACGGTGGTGCGCAGATCGTCGATCTTGTGCTCGAAATAGCGGCGCACCTTGCGGTCTCGCTCAAGCTTGTCACGGGTCTGGAGGTCAATAAAGCGCTCGGAGATCGTGTTGGCGATGCGCGCGGCCAGCGCTGCATCCGTTGACCAGAAGCGAATTTCAATCACCCGGGACTTGTCGACAGGCGCAACCGTCAGGCGTTCGAAATAAGCGTCCAATGCGCGCTCCTCCGGGCTGAGGCGGGCAATGTCACGGCCAAGCCCGACGAATCCGAGAGCCCCCGAGAGCAAGCCCGTGGGGCTCGCCAATGGATTGAATTCGCTGACATTCGCCAGATCAAGATCGCGTATGACGGCACGCGCCAGATCGCGCGAATAGGCAATCTGCACCTGCGAGGAAATAGCTTCGGGATCGAGATTGACCGCGTCATCCTGCGCGCCGGCGCGATCCTTGCCGGCACGGGTCAGCGCTGTCTCGCGGTTCTCGATGACGACGCGCACTTCGGCCGCATAACGCGGGCTGACGAGGTTGACGATGCCAAGCGCGATCAATCCGCCAAGGCCAGCGGCGCTCGCAATCAAGCGCGCGTGCCTTTTAAGCGCAACGATCGCGCCTGCCATATCGAGGTCGGCCTCCTTCACGTCAGACCCAACATTTCCCGCATTCACATCAGTCGAAGCGTGATCAACCATTACTGCCTCCGGGCACCAGTTGATTAATGCTGATTAAGGTAACTTCCTGGTTAATTGTCCCGGCGTTAAACCACTGCAAGAGAGTCGGAATTTGTTAACCATGTTGTCTTACGACTGAGGCCTGTCGACCATGGGATAAAGTACCAAACGGATGATGCGCGGCTCGTCACATCGCTTTCAGGTCCTGACCGTCCTGCTGATGGCAGCTGTGCTGGTGACAGGCTGCGTGCGCACGGCAAAAGTCCCGGCCGCTCAAGCCGTCTTTGACGCGCTTGACCAGCCCTACACGCTCGATACCGGCGACCGTCTGCGCATTATCGTCTTCGGCCAGGCCGAGCTTTCCAATCTTTACACGGTTGATCAAACCGGCCGCCTCTCCGTGCCACTGATTGGCAACGTCGCTGTTCGCGGTCTGACGACCAAGGAAACCGAAGACCAGATCGCCTCGGCGCTGCGCAACGGCTTTCTGAAAACGCCGCAAGTCACGGTTGAGGTTGAAACCTACCGGCCTTTCTTCGTCCTTGGCGAAGTGACGCAACCCGGCCAGTATCCTTACGTTCTTGGCATGACCGCACAGACAGCGGTGGCGATCGCCCGTGGCTTCACGCCACGCGCCCGTCAGGCGACCGTCGAGATCACGCGTATCGTCAATGGCGAACTGGTGCGTGCGGAAGTGCCCATCCACCATCCGCTGCGGCCAGGCGACACGATCCAGATCTTCGAGCGGTGGTTCTGATCATGTGGCGGCGCCCGCTGAACATTCTCCAGGTTCTGCGCGCTCCCGTCGGCGGCCTGTTTCGTCATGTGGTTGATCTGTCTCACGGGCTTGCCGAGCGCGGCCACCGTGTGGGTCTGGTGATAGATGCCGGGGACCCCGGCCCGTTCTGGCAAGGCAAGATCGACCATCTGGAAAATTCCGCCGTGCTGGGACTTACGCGATTAGCAATGGCGCGCGGGCCCTCGCCGAGAGATTTGCTGGCTGTTTCGCATGTGATGCATCGTATCGCCCGCCAGAAGATTGATATTGTCCACGGGCATGGGGCGAAAGGCGGCGCTCTTGCCCGGTTTGCCGCCTCGCTCGCACGCAAGGGGGCTGCGCCTGCGCGTTTTTACACGCCGCATGGCGGCACCCTGCATTTTTCTCCCACCTCCCTGCAGGGGCGCGCCTACCGCGCTGCAGAAGCCTGGTTGTCGCGCCATTGCGAGGCCGTTATCTTTGAAAGCGCGTTTGCGCGTGAAGGGTTTGCCTCACGGTTTCATCTGGCATCGCCGCATTGGCCGGTGATCCCCAATGGCCTCCACAGGCACGAATTCATGCCTGTTGCCGTACCCGACGGTGCAGCCGATTTTGTCTTCATCGGCGAGATGCGGGATATCAAGGGCGTGGATATTTTCCTGTCCGCCATGCGGCGCCTGCCCGGCGCCACGCGCGCTGTGCTCGTGGGAGCCGGGCCGCAACTTTCCAGCTATCAGGCCATGGCAAAAGCCTGCCATCTCAATGAGCGTGTCGAATTTCTGCCACCACGCGCCGCCCGCGCCGCCTTTGCGCTCGGCCGGGTTGTGGTTGCGCCCTCGCGGGCAGAATCGCTACCCTATCTTCTGCTCGAGGCCATCGCTGCAGGAAGACCTGTCATCGCAACAGCCGTCGGCGGGGTGCCGGAAATATTCGCGCCGCACACCGAGGCACTTGTTCCAGCCGAGGACAGCGAGGCGTTGAGCGCAGCGATGCTGGCAGCGCTCCTCAATCCGGCGACACTGGCAGCGACCATGAGTGAGATTGCATCATACATTAACAATCGCTTTGCAGTGCACACTATGGTCGATGCCATAGAGGGACTCTATTGCTCCAAATTGGCGCAAGAACGATGCAGCGCCGCTTAAACGTTCCACAATGTTTTTCTCGTATACCCATAGCCGTCCGCGGCCGGGAGCGAGATCAGGTCCCGCATACTCGCCTCCCGCGCCGCAGGACATTTGCGAAACGATTTCCCCATGAGTGATGTCTCGATATCAGGGCCGCTTGCCGACGGTCTGGCCGGGCCGTCAGGGTCCTTGTCACAGCGGGGGCTTGCAACCGGGCAAACCGCGCCGGTGTCCTTGTCCGCCGTGAGCTTGATTGCGCGTGCGGTCGACTGCGCGTTTCTGATCACGCTCGGTCTTGCCGTACGCTGGCTCTATGATACCGGCGAGCAGGACATCGCCATCCAGTACTGGCTGGCGATCCCGGGGGTCGCAACGCTGACGATCTGGCTGGCCGGCTTGTTCCACGCCTATCGCGGCGCTTCGCTCAAATCATTGCTGGTCAGCATTCCATCGGTGCTTGCAGCATGGATCATCGCTCTTCTCGTTTTGCTGACGATCGCTTTTTTCCTCCGCGCCGGCAGCGATTTCTCGCGCCTGTGGCTTGGCCTGTGGTTCGTGTCAGGCAGCGCGGGTCTGGTCGCCTCACGCCTCGTCTGGCGCGCCCGGATAACCGCGCTTGCCAATAGCGGCAGGCTCGATCGCAACGCCGTCATTGTGGGCGGCGGCGACAGCGCCATACGCCTCATTCGCGCCCTAGAGACATCGAGGACCGCAGGCATCCGTATTGTCGGACTGTTCGATGATCGCGGCCACGACCGCAGCGCGGTCGCCAATTACCCAACGCTTGGTTCATTTGATGATCTTGTAGCCTTTGCCCGCACGTCGCGCGTCGACCTTCTCATCATCGCCCTGCCGATGACGGCAGAAGCGCGGCTGATGCATTTGTTGAAAAAATTGTGGGTACTGCCGGTTGATATCCGCGTCTCGGCGCTGTCATCGCGCCTGCGTTTCCGTCCCCGCGCCTATTCCTATATCGGTGACGTGCCGTTCCTCGATATTTTCGACAAGCCGCTGTCAGCGAGCGGGGCGATCGCGAAGACTGTGTTTGATCGCGTCATCGGCGTGCTCGCGCTGATCGCCCTGTCACCGGTCATGGCCGCCGTGGCGCTCGCGGTGAAGGTCACGTCACCAGGGCCGGTTCTCTTTCGCCAGAAGCGCTACGGCTTTAACAATGAACTGATCGAAGTCTACAAGTTCCGCTCCATGTACAGCGAGCAGAGCGATGCCAATGCAACGCGACTGGTGACCAGGGGCGATCCGCGGGTGACGCCGCTTGGCCGCTTCATCCGCAAAACTTCGCTCGATGAATTGCCGCAACTCTTCAACGTGGTCTTCAAAGGCAATCTGTCATTGGTCGGACCACGACCGCACGCTGTGCACGCCAAGGCAGCGGACGCGCTCTACCAGGACGTCGTCGATGGCTATTACGCCCGCCACAAGATGAAGCCAGGCATCACCGGCTGGGCGCAAATCAATGGCTGGCGCGGCGAAACCGACACGCCTGAAAAGATCCAGCGCCGCGTCGAATGCGACCTGCATTACATCGAGAACTGGTCGATCCTGCGTGATGCTTACATCCTGATGATGACGCCGATCTCGCTCATCAGCAAATCCGAGGCGGCCTATTGAACGCGCCAGCCGCGATCAGCAACGTCGCGGCAAGCGGGCTTGCCGGTGTCCGGTTTCGTGATCGACTGCTGTTCGTAGCTGTTCTCGCGAGCTTCTTTGTCATGACGGATCCGGCGCCCCACGAGCTTATCGTCAGCGGCGGCATGGTGATCCTTCTGGCGAGCACTCTGCGTCTGCCGCGCTTCATGGTGGCGCTGATGGGGCTTCTGCTTGTTCTCAACGTATCGGGTATTATCGCCGCCGTGCCGATCATGGAGCGCACGCGCGTTGCCAATTTTGCCATCACCTCGGTATTCCTCGCGGTGTCGACATTCTTCTACGGGCTGCTCCTGAGCGAGAACACCGAAGCGAGATTCGTATTATTGCGCCGCGCCTGGATCATCGCTGCTCTGCTTGCGAGCCTCGCCGCAATTGCCGGCTATTTCAACATTGGCGGCACCAGCGCGCTATTCACCGCCTATGACGGCACACGGGCAAAAGCGACCTTTAACGACCCCAACGTTTTCGGGCCGTTTCTCATTCCGCCCACCCTGTTCATTGCCCAGGACCTGATCCACGGCGTGCGCAAATTTATACCGGCGATCGCTTCATTTCTGTTTTTATGTGTTGGCCAATTTCTCAGTTTTTCCCGCGCCTCGTGGGCGCATCTGGTCGGATCGCTGCTGCTTCTAGCGGTTCTGACCCTCATCACGACGGGCTCGGCGCGCTTGCGCGCGCGCCTTCTCATCACCGGTCTTGCCGGCGTTGTTCTTCTCGCAGCGCTGATTGCCATATTGCTGTCGCTTGACAGCGTTGGCAAGGTATTCGCCGAGCGTGCGTCCCTGCAACAGAGCTATGATCTCAAGACGGGAGGCCGCTTCGATAACTACCTCAACGCCCTCAATGTCCTTCTCGCCGCGCCCTGGGGCCTTGGTCCCTTCGAATTTGCAGCGCGTTTCGGCGAAGACGCTCATAACGCCTATCTCAACACCTTCCTGTCCTATGGCTGGGCGGGCGGTCTGAGCTATCTGGCCTTATGCATCACCACGGTGATGCTGGCGATCTCGGGGTTAAGGCGTGCCCACCCCTTGCGTTCCCATATGATCGTTCTGGTCGCGAGCTTTGTACCCCTGACAATGGTCAGCTTCATCATCCATACCGATCACTGGCGTCATTATTTCCTGCTGGTTGCCGCCATATGGGCGCTGCGCGCCGCCATGCAACGACCTGCGAGCGCCGGCATGGCAAGGGTGCAATAGACACATCGGCACCAAATAGACGAAATCACGCGCAAAATCGTCGTTGTCGGCCATGACATCAATTGACCATGCACCGTCAACGCGCTTATCGTCATCGCGGTGGGAACGATATGGGGTCAAGAATGGGCGGAAAAACGATTACCCGTGCCGATCTGAGTGATAGCGTTCACCAGCAGGTTGGTTTGTCACGAACGGAATCAGCACATCTCGTCGAGCTGGTGCTTGGTGAGATCACTGACGCTATCCTACGTGGCGAAAACGTAAAGCTGTCGTCCTTTGGCTCGTTTCTTGTCAGATCCAAAGGTCAGCGGGTGGGGCGCAATCCCAAGACCGGCCAGGAAGTGCCGATCGAACCGCGCCGTGTGATGGTTTTCAAGGCATCGGCGATCCTCAGGCAGAGGGTCAATGGCGAGGCGGATGCGTGAGATGACCGAGGCAGAAGGACGGACGGTGGAAGCCGACAGACCTCAAGCTGCCTTTCGGACAATCAGCGAGGCGGCTGACGAACTCGATTTGCCCCAGCATGTGCTGCGCTTCTGGGAAACACGGTTTACTCATATCAGGCCCCTGAAACGCGGAGGCGGACGGCGCTATTATCGCAAGGACGACGTTGACCTTCTGCGCGGTATCAAGCATCTCCTGTACGGCCAAGGTTACACGATCAAGGGCGTCCAGCGCATCCTGAAATCGCAGGGCATCAAATTTGTCCAGAACGTCGCAAGCAATCCAGGAAGCCTGAAAGCGGTCGGCGAGAGCAGCGATCAAGCTCGTCACTTGGCGCCTCAATCTGGGGCGGCGGAACCGCAAATCGCTGCGGACCAAGGCCACATGCCCGCGATGAATCGCGACAGCGCTGACGTGACACCGGCCGCGATGTCGGCGGCCTCACATTTCACCTACCGGCCAGAGGCGCCGTCGCCCCATATTTCCGAGGAGGGACGGCGGAGGCTGCGCGCGGCATTGTCGGAATTGATGGAAGCCCAGCGGCTCTTGCTGCAGCCTCGCCCGAGTGCATCGCTGTGGGTGTCGGAAGACCTTGATGGTGGATAATACGCAACCTTGCGTCATCATCACCGGCGCGTCGGTTGGGCTTGGTCGTGATTTCGTCCGGCGGATTGCGGCTGAAAAACGCACCATGGTGCTTGTCGCGCGCAGCCAGCAGGGTCTTGAGGACGCCGCCGCGGAAGCGCGAGCGCTCGGCTGCGTTGCGCATGTACTGGCGCTTGATCTTGGTCTGCCGGATGCCACGGCCAGACTGGCCCGCTTTCTGGCTGATGCCTACCTTCATTGCGATGTTCTGGTTGCAAATGCCGGATTTGGAGTAATTGGCGATGCGGCCGACATTGGCGTGACCGCTCAGATGGCGCTCCTTGATCTCAACATCCGCGCACTCGCCGAGCAGACGCTGACCTTTCTGCCGGGCATGACGAGGCGCGGGCGCGGCGGTGTTTTGCTGGTGGCCTCGACCGCCAGTTATTTTCCCGGGCCCTACATGACCTGCTACTACGCCAGCAAGGCATTTGTGCGCTCGTTTGGGGAAGCCCTTCATCAAGAGAACAAAGGCAAGGGCGTGACGGTGACAACCTTGTGCCCGGGGCCGGTGCGCACCGCGTTTTTCGAGAGGGCGGGCATCCAGTCGGAGCTTTTGTTCAAGCTTCTGCCACGCAGCAATGCCGTTGACGTCGTCAACGCGGCGTGGGAGGGATTTCTGGCCGGCAAGCGAATTGTCCTGCCCGGCATTTTCACCAAGCTGACCGCATGGAGTTCGGCGATTTCCCCGCATGGACTCGTCCTGCCGATCGTCGCGCGCCTGCAACAATACCGACGGGGATAGGTGCGGCTATTGCGAGTGCGTGCGCTTGCGCACGGCCGCGATCCGGCGTTCAAACCAGGTGCGCGCGCGCTCAGCCCAGCCTTCGGGAATCGTGTCGTGATCGCCGGGATGCAGCGCCAGCGCCAGTTCGCGGCCGCTGTCGCATTCACTCCATGTGCGGACCCAGAAGACAGCACCGGTCTCGAAATTGTCCGCCCGCAGACGGCGACAACCAGCGATTGCCCGCCAGATCTGCAAGCCCTCGAAGATGTCGCCCTGATAGATTTCCCCGCCGCGCAACGGGCGACCCTCCAGCGGCACCGTCTGATCGCGCCAGCCATGGGTCTGCAGCAGATCGATCGGGCCGGCGCATGATTTGGGCAATGGACGCCAGAAGCCGCCGGCAAGTGGCGCATAGGCCGCGCCAAGCTGTGGCTCCTTGCAGGCCAGGTACCAGACGAGCGAACCACCAATGGAAAAGCCGGTGATCAGCAGGCGATCAGGATCGATACTGAATTGCCCGACTGCGTCAGCGATCACTGCGCGGGCGAAGGCCAGTTCATCGCGCTGCTGTGGCCCTTCGGGGCGAAACGACCAGCCAGTGCTGAGGAAACCGGTGGTGCGCACGAGCCCATTGGGCGAAATGATCACATAGCCGGCGTCAACAAAGGGGCGAAGGTAATGCGCCTTGCCAATGGCGTCAGCGCCAACCCCGCCGGCACCGTGGAAAAACAGGACCGCCGGGCGTTTACCGCCATCAGGAGGGGACGTATCAGGGAGCGCTGCGTGGTAGGTGCCCAGCGTGACAATACAGGGTTGATCAGCACCTCCGCAGGATGGCTGAGCCCGCGCGGAGAGCGGCAAGATGGCGCACAAGGCGAGCAGACCGCGCAATCCGATACCCTTCATCTGCTCCTCCCACCCGATCGCCTGTACGTCGATAGCCGATTTTTCCTGATCAAACAGCTCTCTTGTCTGTGAAGCGATGGCGGCGAGTGGTAATTCTCAGGCTTCGCCGACGCGGCCGAGGGAAGGACATAGGAGGATGGACAGGCTTGCATGCGACCGGATGTTTGTTGCCGTTGCTGAAGCCGGCAGCTTTGCCCGCGCTGCGACAAGGCTCGCGACCAGCCCCGCACAGGCGTCAAAACTGGTGGCGCGCCTGGAAGCCGATCTTGGCACCCGTCTCCTTGACCGCACGACGCGCAGCCTGTCGCTCACCGATGCCGGGCGCGGCTATCTTGACCGGATCAAGGGGCTGCTTGACGAATTCGATGCCCTCGATACCGCCATGCGCGAAGCAACCAGCGAGCCGGCTGGCAGGCTGCGGATTACCGCGCCGCTGGCCTATGGATCGATGCGTCTGACGCCAGCCCTGCTGGCATTGGCGCAGACCTATCCGCGACTTGCCCTCGACATCAGTTTTAGCGACCGCATCGTCCATCTTGTCGAGGAAGGTTTTGATGCGGCGATCCGCATCGGCGACACAGGTGATACGTCGCTGATCGCACGAAAGCTCGCCGAGATGACGATCACGGTTGTTGCCGCCCCCGCCTATCTCGCGAGCGCCGCGATGATCACCACGCCAGGTGATCTGGTGCATCACCCGTGCATCATCGACAGCAATTTTCGCAGCCCCCTCAACTGGTCGTTCCGTGACCCCCGGAACCGCAAGGGCTTCGCGGTCGAGGTCGCAGGCCGCCTGCGTTTCTCACAGGCGGAGGCGTGTGTTGAAGCGGCCCGCCGGGGCTTTGGAATTGCGCGTGTGCCAGGTTTTGTCGCGGAAGGCGCAATCAGGCAAGGTGATGTCGTTGCGCTTCTTACCAACTATGCGCCCGCCGCTCTGCCGGTCAACATCCTCTATCCGCCGGGGCGTTATATAGCGCGCAAATTGCGCGTATCCATTGATTATCTGGTTGCAGCTTTGGGACAATCCGTTGGCCGCGAATAACGACGTCGTCATGATGCATCATGGCTGTCGTCGTCAACAACGCTCGCCCTCACCCGATGACCTCATTTGGATCATTACGGGTGACGAAAAAAATCCCACAGCGTCCGGCTGCCCTCAATGTCGCGATTGCGCGGCCCCAGCAGGTTTTCGAGAACCGGCGCTTTGGCGATGGAGGGAAACTGATGCCCGCCACCCGCAATCACGTATGACAGGACCCTGGCATTAGCTGGACAGGCATAGGAGGTGACGGCGACCGTACTGCCATCGGTCGGGTCGCGATCGGGCAGGGTGCGGCGCGCGTCAATCTCGCCGCAACCATTGTGGCGACGCCAGAATGCCAACGCATCTTCGTGACCAAGGGTGAGGCCGGATTGCGATGCGAACGGAGCAAAACGATCGGCCGTCCCGTTCATGACGAGGAGCGGGACACGTCGCGATGGCCGGCATGCGCGCGCCACGGCGTCAGGGAGATTAGTGATAATCGGTGCCGCGCCGGCAAAAAGATCGGCGCGCTCGCACAACATGCGATAGGTCATGGCGCCGCCATTTGACAGGCCAGTGATGTAAACACGGGTCGGGTCAGCGTATCCCTGCTGAACAAGGTGCGCGACAAGCGCAGCGAGGAAAGCCACATCGTCAGTTCCCGGCGGCGGCGGCTTCCCACGAAACTGCGCCTGCGGCCTGCCGTCCGCCCAGGCGCGGTTCAATCCGTCCGGCAGCGCGACCAGGATGTTCTCCTGGCGCGCCAGTTCGTCCCACCCGGCATAGCGGGCAAATTGCGCACCGCTTCCCCTGTTGCCATGGAGCGCCAGAATGAGCGGAAGGCGCGCCGGTTTTTTCTGGCCCACGAGCAGATATGTCCGCTCGACGCCCTGAACATTGATGCGCTCGCCTTGCGCTTGTGCCGAGCTGGCAATGGCGAGCAGCATAACAAATGACATCGCCGCAATCAGCCGCATATCCACCCCCCTGTTTGGTCCTTCCAACGTCCGACCAGCCATCGCCCGACGCCAAAAAAGCAAGGGGACGGCGCTGTCAGTTGGGCGGCAAGATGTAACTGCCATCAAAACGCAGAGCGTTGTCGCGGTCCTTGGCCAGCAAAAGCGGACCATCGAGATCGACGAATTCGGCGCCTTCAGCCAGCGCCAGCGCCGGGCGCATGGCAAGCGACGTCCCGAGCATGCATCCTACCATGATCTTCAGCCCGCGCTCGCGTGCTGCGTTCAGCAGTTGCAGCGCATCCGTGAGGCCGCCCGTCTTGTCAAGCTTGATGTTGATGGCGCTGTACCAGGGAGGGAGATGAGCAAGGCTTGCGTGATCATGGATTGATTCATCGGCGCAGATGGCAATCTGCGTGGTGACGCCCGCGAGTGCACCATCCTCGCCAGCCGGCAGCGGTTGCTCGACAAGTTCGACACCCACTGCCACGCAGGCCGCCAGATTGGTCGCCAATGTCTCTGGCCGCCACGCCTCGTTGGCATCAACGATGAGGCGCGCGTGCGGCGCGCCGCGACGGATGGCAGCGAGTCGCTCGGGATCACCTTTACCACCCAGCTTGATCTTGAGGAGCGGGCGCGCGGCAGCCTTCACTGCGGCCTCAAACATGGTCTGCGGATCACCCAGGCTCAGCGTATAGGCGGTGAGAAGCCGCGTCGGCACTGGCGTGCCGGCAAGCTGATAAAGCGCTTTGCCGGTTGCATTTGCTTCCAGATCCCATAGTGCGCAATCTATGGCGTTGCGAGCCGCGCCTGCCGGCAGTGCGTGGACCAGGGCGTGCCGCGACAGCCCTCCCCTTATCTGCGGCGCCACGGCTTCGATCTGGGCCACGACGCTATCGATGCTCTCGCCGTAGCGGGCATAGGGCACGCATTCCCCCTCGCCTGCATGCTCGCCTTCACGCACGCGTACAACAACCACGACCGCTTCAGTGCGGCTGCCGCGGGAAATGGTGAACGTCCCGGCGATCGGCCAGCACTCGACGGCAATATCCAGAGTTCGCATCGTCAATTTCAGCGCACCCGACGGGAATGAGGAAAATCGCGCCCGATCCGCGCCACGATTGTATCGACGCCGAAGCGGATCGGATCGGTCGCCGGCAGATCGTGGGCTTCGCCAGCCCTCGCGATCACGGTGCGCGCGTCCTCGTCAGACAAAGCCTCGGTATTGATGGCAATCCCGACCGGCCGGATCGCCGGATTGGTCAATGAGCCGCAGCGGATTGTCAGATCAATCACATCCTGAATGGAGGGCAATGGATGTTTGACCCCGCGCATGGTGGTGCGGGTCGGCTCATGGCAAATGACAAAGGCGTCCGCCTGCGCACCATGCAGGAGACCAAGGCTGACACCGGCAAAAGACGGGTGGAACAGCGAGCCCTGCCCTTCCACCAGATCCCAGTGGTCAGGAGCGGCGGCAGGAGCAATCCATTCAACGGCGCCCGAGATGAAATCAGCCACCACGGCATCAATGGCAACACCGCGCCCCGAGATGAACACCCCGGTCTGGCCTGTTGCCCTAAAATCAGCGCTGAAGCCGTGCTCGCGCATCGTTTTTTCCAGAGCAAGAGCGGTGTATTTCTTGCCGACCGAACAGTCGGTTCCAACCGTCAGCAGACGCAGTCCCGGCCGCTTCGTTCCCTTGCCGGTATCGAAGCGCTGATCGGAGTGACGGACATCCAGAAGCTGGCGCCCGTGGCGCTCGGCCGCCGCCTTGATCTCGGGCTTCGCGGAGAGCCTGGTGTGGAGACCGCTTGCCACATCAAGCCCGGCCTCGATGGCGTCCACAATCTTAGCGGACCAATGATCGGGAAGCACGCCCCCGGCATTGGCAACACCAATGATCAGAGTTTTGACACCCTTCGCTAGCGCCTCGGCAATCGTCATGTCAGGAATGCCAAGATCAGCCTTGCAACCATCGAGCCGCAACTGGCCCAGACACCAATCGCCGCGCCAGTCGACAATGCCATGAGCCGTCTTTGCCGCCAGTTGATCGGCGACATCCCCGAGAAACATCAGATAGGGTGGGTTGACGTGCATGGCGACCTCTTTCGTTGTTCCTGTGCCATCATCGCCCGACTTCGCCACGCTTGCCAATGCACGTTTTGCAAGCCAGCGGCGCTATTTGGCGCGGACGATCTTTCGGGCGCATCCACTGTAACGCGGTGCGTTGGCGATGCTGCCGATAAATAATGCAAAAATGCATTGGCCGACGCCGGCTTCTTGCGGCTACCATCAAATCCATCATGGCGGCGTCGTGGGGCGCAGCCGATCAGGGGCGGAAGGCGCGAGGGCCGCAACGCCTGCGACGGTATCGGGTTCACCAACAGGGAGTAGTGCCTATGAGAAAATTGATGTTGACAGTCGCGGCAGTTCTGGCGGTGCCTGGACTTGCGGCGGCGCAGGAATTGAGCGGAACGCTGAAGAAAATCAAGGAAACTGGCTCGATTTCTCTTGGCCACCGCGACAGCTCGGTCCCTTTTTCCTACATTGATGATAATGGCAAGGTGATCGGTTATTCCCTCGATATCTGCGCCAAGATCGTGGAGGCGGTCAAAACCGAACTCAAGCTCGACAAGCTCGATGTGCGCCTGGTTCCCGTTACCTCATCGACCCGCATCCCGCTGATCGCCAACGGCACGATTGACCTTGAATGCGGTTCCACGACAAATAATGAAGAACGCCAGAAGCAGGTCGGCTACACCAATACGCATTTTCTAACCGCCTCGGCATTCGTCTCCAAGAAGGTGAAGAATCTAAAAAAGATCGACGATCTGAAAGGCAAGACGGTTGTATCAACCGCCGGCACGACGAATATGAAACAGCTGGTGGAGGCGAATGCCGCGCGCAATCTCGGCATCAACGTCATGTCGGCCAAGGATCATGCGGCGTCCTTCCTGCTGGTTGAGCTTGACCGCGCGGACGCCTTCGTCATGGACGACATTCTGCTGGCGAGCCTCATCGCCAGTTCCAAGGACCCCGGCGCCTATCAGACATCCGATGATGCCTTCTCGCTGCCCGAACCCTACGCGATCATGCTGCGCAAGGATGATGCACCTTTCAAGGCGCTTGCCGACAAGGCGACTTCCGCGCTTTTCAGAAGTGCTGAAGGAGCGGCGCTCTATGCGAAATGGTTTACGAGCGCCATTCCGCCCAAGGGGCTCAACCTCAACGTGCCCGTCGGCGAGAAGCTCAAAAAAGCCTATGCGGCACCAACCGACAATCCCGATCCCAAAGCCTACTGAGGGGCAACGAAACGACCGGCGTGGCACCTCCGGGTGCTGCGCCACAGTCAGGGTTGATCATGAATTATCACTGGAACTGGGGTATTTTTCTCGAACCCTCGCCTGAAGGCATCGGCACCTATTTCGACATGCTGATGATGGGGTTGCGCTGGACGCTGGTGACGGCGGTGCTGGCGTGGATCATTGCCGTCTCATTGGGCAGCGCGGTTGGGGTTTTGCGCACCCTTCCCTCGCGCCTGGGCGTTGGGCTGGGCGATGCCTATGTCGAGTTCTTCCGCAACATTCCGCTGCTGGTCCAATTGTTCCTGTGGTATTTCGTCCTGCCGGAATTGCTGCCCAAGGACTTAGGCAACTGGCTCAAAACCCTCCCGAACGCCTCCTTCTGGACGGGTGCTGTGGGCGTCGGGCTGTTCATGTCGGCGCGCATCGCCGAACAGGTGAAAGCCGGTATCCAGTCGCTGCCGCGCGGGCAATCTATGGCCGCTACGGCGCTTGGCCTGACGACGGCGCAGACCTATATCTACGTGCTGCTGCCGATGACGCTGCGCATCATCCTGCCGCCACTCACCTCGGAGACCCTCAACACGCTGAAGAACACCTCGGTGGCGCTCACCATCGGCCTTGCGGAACTCACCGCGCGTACCCGCGCCATGCAGGAATATTCGTTTCAGGTCTTCGAGGCGTTCACGGCTGCAACCGTCATTTATCTGGTGATCAACGCGCTCATCACCGTCGTCCTGCGCCGCTTTGAAAAAGCCATCGCCATCCCCGGCTACGTGGCAGGGACGTAGCATGTTGCCCGACATTGATTTTAACGTCATCGCGCGCTCCCTGCCCTATCTTTTCCGGCAGGGGATGAGTTTCACGCTGACGCTGACGGCATTGGCCGCCCTGGGCGGGCTGTTGCTCGGCACGCTGCTGGCGCTGATGCGGCTTTCCACCTTGCCTATTCTTGCGCCGCTCGCCACCGGCTATGTCAACCTCATGCGCTCGCTGCCGCTGGTGCTGGTGATCTTCTGGTTCTATTTTCTCGTGCCTTTTGTCGGCCAGGTCATCCTGCGCGCTGACCGTCCGGTCGAGGTCGGCGCCTTTGCCTCCGCCCTCATCACCTTCACCCTGTTCGAGGCTGCTTATTTTTCCGAGATCATGCGCGCCGGCATCCAGTCGATCCCGCGTGGCCAGTTGGCGGCGGGCTATGCGATCGGCCTCACCTATTGGCAGGTGATGGGCTACATCATCGTGCCGCAGGCGGTGCGCAACATGCTGCCGGTGATCCTGACGCAGACTATCATCCTGTTTCAGGACACCTCGCTCGTCTACGTTATCTCGATCACCGATTTTCTTGGCGCGGCCTCCAATGTGGCGCAACGCGACGGGCGCCTCATCGAGATGTACGTGTTCGCTGCTCTCGTCTATTTCGCCATATCGTTTTCCGCTTCGCGCCTCGTCAAGAGCTTGCAGATGCGCACCGCCATCCCGCGATAGGACCACAACCGATGCCAATGATCGAGATGCGCGATGTGTGCAAATGGTACGGCCCGACATTCCAGGTGCTGAAATCCTGCACGACGGCGGTCGACAAGGGCGAGGTGGTGGTGGTGTGCGGCCCGTCAGGATCGGGCAAATCAACGCTCATCAAATGCGTGAACGGGCTGGAGCCCTTCCAGTCGGGCGCCATCACCGTTGATGGGATCGAGGTTGCGGCGAAGGGTACCGATCTGCCGAAACTGCGCGCGCGTATCGGCATGGTGTTCCAGCATTTCGAGCTGTTTCCTCATCTGAAAATCATCGACAATCTCTGTCTTGGCCAGACCAAGGTGCTGGGGCGCAGCCGCGCTGAAGCCATGGCGAAGGCAACCGCTCTCCTCCATCGCGTGGGTCTGGACGAGCACGCCGATAAATTTCCCGGTCAATTGTCCGGCGGGCAGCAGCAGCGCGTGGCGATTGCACGCGCGCTCGCCATGGACCCTGTCGCCATGCTGTTTGACGAGCCGACCTCGGCGCTCGACCCGGAAATGATCACCGAAGTGCTCGATGTCATGGTGGCGCTGGCGCATGACGGCATGACGATGATGGTAGTCACCCATGAAATGGGTTTTGCCCGCAAGGTGGCAGACCGCGTCATCTTCATGGACAAGGGCGAGATCATCGAGGATCGTCCAACAGACGAGTTTTTCGGCAAGCCGCGCTCGGATCGCGCCCAGCTTTTTCTGTCGAAGATTCTCAGCCATTAATCGCCCTCATTGCAAGGCAGGACCCGACCATGACCCCTTCTCCCCGCATCGTTTATGTCAACGGTACCTATCTCCCGCTGGAGGAGGCGAAGATCCCGGTGATGGATCGCGGCTTTCTCTTCGGGGATGGCATCTACGAGGTCTCGGCGGTGCTTCATGGCAGGACGATTGACAATCTGCCGCATCTGGAGCGCCTCGACCGCTCGCTCGGTGAGATTGCCATCAAAAATCCCCATAGCATCAACGAATGGATCGCTATCCAGGACGAGCTGATCGCCCGCAACGGGCTTGCGGAGGGGCTGATCTATATCGAGGTGACGCGCGGTGTTTATGAGCGCGACTTCACCTGCCCGCCCGACATCGCGCCGACGGTCGTGATGTTCACGCAAGCCAAGCCCTTCCGCGACAATCCGTTGGCAAAGACAGGGGCAGCCATCATCACCCTGCCCGATCTGCGCTGGAAGCGGCGTGACATCAAATCAACCGCCCTCCTAGCCCAGGTGCTCGCCAAGCAGGCCGCAAAGGCTGCCGGCGTTGCCGAAACATGGATGGTCGAGGACGGGCACGTCACCGAGGGCGCTTCATCAACCGCCTTCATCGTCACCAGGGCCGGCGAGATCGTGACGCGTGAATTGTCCACCTCCATCCTGCCCGGTGTGACGCGGCGAACCCTGATGAAGATTGCCGCAAATCTGCAGATGAAGGTCGTCGAGCGCGCCTTCACGGTCGATGAAGCGATGAATGCGGCGGAAATCTTCTTCACCTCCGCCTCCACCATTGCCATGCCGGTCGTTACCATCGACGGCAAGACGGTGGGCGGCGGCACGCCCGGCCCGGTGGTGGCAAAGCTCCGGGAGATGTATTTTGAAGAGGTGGAGAACAGTTAAATGAAAACACTGGGCCAAGTTTCTTCAGCGGAAGCCAAATCATATTTTCTCAAAAATAAAAGCTATTTCAACGGCGACCTGCCGACTTATATTGACTTTGCACCACTTTTAAAAAATATAGATAAAATATTACATGGCGTTAATTACGATACATTTTTAAAAAAAAAGAAACCAGGTGATTTTCCAGACGTTAACTACAATTTCATAGCGAATAAGGATGGACGTTTTGCTTGGCGTCCCTTGGAGCTAATACATCCCGTATTGTATGTTTCCCTACTTAATTCGATTTGCACCAAAGACCACTGGACGCAGATTACCTCATTCCTAAAGCCAATTGAATCAGAAGCAGTTACATGCTGCAGCCTTCCAGTTATTTCCACCGGTGTGCAATCCGAAAAAGCAACGCAAATTTCCAACTGGTGGGAATCTGTTGAGCAACAGTCTCTAAAACTAAGTCTAGAATTCAGTTATTTGATATACACTGATGTAGCAGATTGCTATGGCTCTTTGTACACGCATAGTATTCCATGGTCTATTCACGGACAAAACGAATCTAAACGTAGCAAGGGTGATAACACGTTAATTGGCAATATTATAGATCGACATATTTCTGCGGGGCGTTACGGTCAAACGAACGGAATCCCTCAAGGCTCAACGCTTATGGACTTAATTGCTGAGATCGTTCTACGCTACGTTGATCGTAACATTACAACTGTTATCGGAAACAAAAGTGACTTTGCAATCTTACGATACAGGGATGATTATATGATTTTTACAAACAACAGTCACAGAGCAGAAGCAATTTTAAAGGTCATAAGTGACTCATTGCGTCACGTAGGAATGAAACTGAATACATCTAAAACAGTTATAAGTAACAATGTGATACAGGGATCTATAAAACCCGATAAGCTTGCCGGGATGGAGTTCGCTTCTTTCAGAAATAGCAAATTACACATACTCCAGGAACAACTCTTGAGACTGCATTCGTTTGGACGACATCATCCAAATAGCGGATCGTTGCGGCGTTTCTTAAGCGAATTCTATCAAAACATTTTAAGAAAAAAAATCGAATCTCACAATCTGCGCTTATTGCGCAAGAGCTGAACGTATTGGTTGCCATTTTAACGGATATAGCTGTGATTTCTCCAATAACAATACCGTTTGTTTCAGCGATATTGAGCCATTTAATTTCATTTGTAAAAAACAGAGACGAAAAAATTGAACTTTATCAGGCTATGTACACTAAGTTTAAAAATGTTCCTTACAATGGTTATCTTGAAATATGGCTGCAGCGCGTAATGGTTCCACTTAAATTGAACATGAATATCGATTTCGAAGAGGCGATTTGTAAAATTGTCAGAGGACAAGATATTTCAATATGGAATAGCGAGTGGATTAGCTGTGCAGGCGTTACAAATGCAATGAAACGCTCGATAATTAATTCCGAACTCCTACACTCGATTCCTGAAGTTATTCCTTTGGATGAAGTGAAACTATTTAAAACCTACAGTTTTAGCTAATCGACACTCTTGCGGCTCAATATTGGTCGGAGTGGCGGGATTCGAACCCACGACCCCTAGTCCCCCAGGCGCGAGAACGCAACAGGTACGATTGCAGCTAAGCATATGATTAAATTAAGATATCTTCCTAGTGCTTTGAACCCGTTGCCGTTTGCCCGCGCTTTCAACGCCTTTTGGCGTCTTGAGCGCGCCTATGACGACATTCAATCGCATTCGGCGCGCGAGATATCCGCGACAAGCGAATTGTAGTTCGCGGCGGCAGCGCGATCCTTTGCCAGCGGCAGGTTCGCGAACCGGGTTCGCAGTTCGCGCTTGGGTTCGCGGGTTCGCACTCGGGTGCGCGGCACCTTCGGATTGAGCTGCTAAGCGGAGCGATTGAGCCACATCCAGATTTCCGGGCGATGCCAAGGCAAAGCCGATATTCAGTTGTCTGATAGCGTTTGTTGGAACAATCGTACCGCGCCTTGCCGCCCCGGTTCGGGGTTTGCCCTGATTAGAGGCGGTTGCTTATTAAACAATATCGCTTTAAAGCTTAATAACGACTCGTGCTTGTTAAAGGATCGCCTTCATAGCCAACCCCGCAAACACCCGCATTGTTCAGCACATCGTCACAACGGTGGCGGGCGAGGCCGTTCGAGCCTATCTGCCATCGCCTCTCCCTCCCCTCCCACCGCTCGACACAGGATCGTTCCTGACGCTCTACGATCGCGCGCGGGGTGCGGTGGGTCGGCTCGACGGCGTGACGACGATTCTGCCTTCGACCCCGCTCTTCCTATTCATGTATGTCCGCAAGGAAGCGCTGCTGTCGTCCCAGATCGAGGGAACACAGTCGTCGTTGTCGGATTTGCTGCTGTTCGAGAATGACGAGTTTGCGCAGGTTCCCTTCGACGATGTCGCCGAGGTCTCCAACTACGTTGCAGCGATAGACCACGGCGTGCGTCGATTACGCGGCGGGTTCCCGCTGTCGCTGCGCCTTCTTCGCGAGATGCACGAGATCCTGCTCAAGTCCGGCCGCGGCGCGGCCAAACAACCGGGCGAGTTCCGCCGGTCGCAGAACTGGATCGGCGGGACGCGTCCAGGCAACGCACTGTTCGTTCCGCCGCCGCCGGATCGGCTCATGGAGTGCCTTGATGCCTTCGAGCGTTTCCTGCACCTCGACGATCCGACTCTGCCTCCCCTGATCCGCGCGGGCCTCGCGCATGTTCAATTCGAGACGATCCATCCTTTCCTCGACGGCAACGGCCGCCTCGGCCGCCTCATCGTGACGCTGATGCTTTGTGAAGCGGGAGCGCTTCGCGAGCCGATCCTCTATCTCAGCCTGTTCCTCAAAAGCCGCCGGCAAGACTATTACCGCTTGTTGCAGGAAGTGCGCTTCGCAGGCGCATGGGAGGCCTGGATGGAGTTCTTCCTCACCGGCGTCGCCGAAACCGCCGAACAGGCCGCGGAGACGGCGCGCGATATCATGTCCCTTTTTGATCGCGACCGGTCGACAATCGCAAGCTTCGGGCGTGCTGCGCCTTCGGCGCTTCGCGTGCACGAGTTTTTGCAGAAGCGTCCGCTCGTCACCATCGGATCGGTCGCCAGGGAACTGAAAATCTCGGTGCCGACCGTCACCAACGCCCTCACCCTGATGGCCGGCGCCAACATCGTCCGCGAAATAACCGGCCGTCAGCGTGGACGGTTATTCGAGTATCCAACTTACCTGCGCCTGCTGGACAAGGGCACCGAGCCGCTCCTCGCTTGAGCCGATTTGAAGGGCCGCTGGGCTTGCCCGACTCCGATCATGCCGCCATGCGCCGCGCTTCTATGGCGATGATCGCCAGACCGCGATAGCGCGCCATCGCCTTCGGGCTCGTCGAAACCGGATTGATTTCGATGGCCTTGAGGCCTTCGATGTCGCCCGCCTCGGCAAGCGCTACCAGCTTGGCGAGCCTCAACCGAAACCGCGCATGGGTCGGCTTCGAGAAATCCGGCGCCGCCGGAAGCGCGCCCGCCTGCGCCTGCTCGATGATTGCCTTGCGCTTGCCGGTCTTCGGGCCGCTTGGCCAGGAAGCGGCATTCGCTTGTGCAAGCTGGTGATCGGCCAGCGCTGGATCGGTGATGCTGATCGCGGGCTCGCTTCCGGTGATGGCCCGCCAGCCGAAACGGCCATCGGGCGTCTTGAAGACCTCGAACTTGCCGGGCTTCAGCCCGGTGCGCTGCGCACCGCTTAAGCGTTGAACTTCCTGTCGTAGGTCGTGGCTTCCGTGGTCATGGCTGCGCTCCTTCGGATTGGGTTCAGTTCGAAGTGACGAGCGCCGAGCGGCCACTCAAAGTCGGGTGTTCCCGACTTTGAGTGGTTGATGACCCGGAACTTCGGCCAACGCCGAAGTCCCTTGGGCGGTGACGCCGTAGATCAGCGGAAGGCGCTTGCCGAACGGGGTCGGATTCTCGGCGACGAGGCGCATCGCCTCGATCCGCGCATCTTCAAGGCTCAGTGCGCTCGCAAGCGAAGTCGGGTGTTCCCGACTTCGCCAGTTTCGATGTCCAGATCGGCAACAGCCGAACTGGATGCGTAGCGCCCGGTTCCGAGGAACAGGGCAACGTCGAAGCGAACGGCCTAGGCGAGGACCGCCGCGTTGGCGGCGTCGGCGGGATGAACTTTGCGGCGTTTCATGAGCGATCTCCGTGGGTTAGGACGGGTCGCAGACAGCCTCGACACACAAATCGGAGCAACTCCTAAGTCGCTCTAATCGCTCATTATTTTCGATTGGGAGCGCAGCCCATGGGTCTGTCGCGGAGGGTCTATGCGCGCCACTAGGTCCCGCATTGCCGGGACCGTCCTTTCCTTGCGACGGACCGCGCAGGCGCGGTCCTTGAGGGCGTCTCCGACATGGCGGTTCGAAAGGCGCTTCGCGCGGGCCGGATCACTGTTGAGGGCGACGGCACGATCAACGCGCAAAAGGCGGATCGCGCCTGGGGATTGAGCTCCAATCCTGCGCAGGTTCGCCCCGTAGCGAAATCGCCGCCGACGACGCGCGGCACGCCGCGTCCGGTGCCGATGGCGGCAGTTGAAGCGGTCCGTGAAACCTTGCGCGAAAGCACGAACCCGCGCCCCTCGGAAGTCGGGTGTTCCCGACTTCCGAACTCAACAACGATCAGGTCGGCCACGGCCGACCTGATTGCGGCAACATGACGTTCGTCCAGGCGCGCACCGCCAACAAGGTGATCAAGGCGCAGGAGCGCCGCATCCGTCTTGGCAAGCTCAAGGGCGATCTCGTCGACTGACCACGCCTAACATTCTAGAGGACGTTCTAACGGGGATCGCACTCTCGTCACCAGTTTCACGAATTCCACCACAACCATCGGAGTGATTGCGCCCGCCGCCACCAGGCCCCAATCGGCCCACGACAGTGAAACCGTGCGCAGCACGTCGCGGAGGAATGGCACTTCCACTGCGGCGATCTGCATGACGATACAGATTGCAGTGGCGGCCCAAAGCCAGCCATTGGTGAACAAGCGCGATGTCAACGCAGACCGGGTGCGCGATCGCGCGCTGAAAGCGTGCACCACTTGCGCCATCGCCAGTGTCATGAAGGCGATTGTGACTGCATGGCGCAGCCCTTCGTCTTCCACGCCGTACCAGCGCATTCCCACCACGAAGGCCGCCAGCGTGCATCCTGCCAGCAGGCTTCCCTGCCAGACGATGAGCCAACCGAAGGCCGGCGTCATCAGCGGCTCAGCGGGGTCGCGCGGCGGGCGTCGCATCACGTCCGGCGCCGAGGGCTCCAGCGCCAGCGCCATCGCCGGGAAGATGTCGGTCACCAGGTTCAGCCAGAGAATCTGCATGACGCCGAGTGGCAGTGGCCAGCCGATCATGATCGCGGCACCGACCGTGACGATCTCGGCGAAGTTGCACGAAAACAGGTAGTGGATGAAGCGCAGGATATTGTGGACGATGATCCGGCCCTGCTCGACCGCCGACACGATGGTGGCGAAATTGTCGTCGGTGATGACCATGTCCGCCGCTTCCTTGGCGACCTCGGTGCCGCGGATGCCCATGGCGATGCCGATGTCTGCCTGACGCAGCGCCGGCGCGTCATTCACGCCGTCGCCCGTCATCGCGACCACCTGGCCGCCGTGCTGCAAGGCCTCGACGATCTTCAATTTGTGCTCGGGCGAGACGCGGGCGAACACGGCGGTCTCGGTAGCAACTTTGTTCCAGCCGGCATCATCAAGCTTACCCAGCGCGCTTTCATGCACGACCTGCAATGGCCGACCCTGCTGATCGATGTCGAGGCCGAGTTGACGACCGATCTCGGCGGCCGTGGCCTGCTGGTCGCCGGTGATCATGACCACGCGGATGCCGGCCTCGCGGCAACGGGCGACGGTGTCTTTCACCTCGTCGCGCAGCGGGTCGATCATGCCGACGAAGCCGACGAAGGTCAGGCCGCGGGTGAGATCGGCATCGTCGAATCCGTCGGGCAGGTCACGACAGGCCAAGCCCAATACGCGCAAGGCACCAGAAGCAAGCTCGTCGTTTGTGGCGCGCGCTTTTCGCAACGCCTCTCCGGTCATGGGCGACTTGCCACTATCGCCGAGCACGGCGGTGCTTGCCGCCAGCACCATGCCCGGAGCGCCCTTCACATAGGCGACGGCGACCCCGCCCGGCCCGGTGTGTGCCGTCGCCATAAGCATGGTTTGGCTGCTGAAGGGCAACTCCCGGATGCGCGGATACTCTGCGTGGAGCTTGGCCTGGTCCAACCCGGCCTTCCCCGCCGCGATGATAAGCGCGGCTTCCGTGGGATCGCCCAGAATGCTAACGACGCCGTCGCTGTGGTTGACCTTCGAATCATTGCACAAGGCCCCGATGCGCAAGGCAAGGACCAGCAACACCGGGTCGATATCGCGTCCGTCGACCTGAAATCGGCCTTCCGCCGCATGGCCGGTTCCTGTCACATCGACCCGCTGCCCGCCGAGCCTGTAGGCGCGCACGGTCATCTCGTTGCGCGTCAACGTCCCGGTTTTGTCGGTGCAGATCACTGTGGTGGAGCCTAGCGACTCGACCGCTGGCAAGCGGCGCACCAGTGCCCCCATGCGGGCCATACGCTGCATGCCCACAGCGAGCGTCATGGTGGTGACGGCGAGCAGCCCCTCGGGCACCGCGGCGATCGCCAGTGAAATGCCTACTTCCACCATGAACAGCAGCGCGTTGCCGCGCAGCCAGCCGAGCAGTGTGATGATCGCGCACAACGCCAGCACTATGACGAGCAGCGCGCGGCTGAGTTGCGCGAGCTTGGCCTCCAGCGGCGTTTCCTGATCGGCCACCCCTTCGATGAGCGCGCCGATTCGTCCCATCTCGGTCTTTGCGCCGGTGGCCGTCACGATGCAGCGGCCGCGACCATCGGTGACGGCGCTGCCCATATGGACCATGTTGATGCAATCCCCGAGTGCGGCCTGCGCGTCAGCGACAGTCGCCGCTGATTTCGTGACAGGCAGAGATTCGCCCGTGAGCGCGGCCTCATCCAGTTGCAGTTGCACGTCCTCGATGACGCGGCCATCGGCGGGCACACGGACCCCTGCGGCCAGCACCACGATGTCGCCTGGCACCAGATCCTGCGCCGGGATCTCGCCCGCCGCACCGTTTCGCAGCACATGAGCGGAAGCGACCGCCTGGCCACGCAGGGCCGCAAGAGCGCTCGCTGCCTTCCACTCGGTCGCGAAGCCAATGGCGGCGTTCAACAGAATAACGACGAGGATCGCCAGCGCTTCGACGACATCGCCGAGCGCCAGCGCCACGACAGCGGCGGCGACCAGCAGGCCGACCATGAGGCTGCGAAACTGCCGAACGATCAATGCGATGACAGAGGCCTGCCTGCCCTGCGGCAGTGCATTGGGACCCTCGCGGGCCAGCCGTTTGGCCGCCTCGGCGTCTGTTAGTCCTTGCTGGACATCAGTTTGCAAGGCGACGGCTGCATCCTCCGCCGAAAGCGTGTGGCAAATGGGCGTGCTCATGCCGAACCTTGCTTTATGTATTCGAGAGCTGCGCTCAGAAGCCGTCGAAATGCAGGCGCGTTGGCGTCAACGTACAATTGACCAAATAATGCGGACGGACTGCTCCATCCGGGCCAATCAACGGACACGTTCGTCATCGACAACGAGAGCCACCGACCGCATCAGGCCAGCTCCGATCATCGAGATTTCCCATTGGTGTCATGCGGATGTTCCGAACTCGGCGTGTGTGTTGTTACTCCGGGAGAAGGTGGCAAGCTTTCGCCGTTGATGCCGTAGAATGCCATGTGCAGTCCCCAATAGCTAACGGCGAACAGCGTGATCGTTGTGACAAGCCCCGCCGGGATGCCTGCCATCGATCGTTTGATTGCCGGCAGAAACGTCACCACGCGCGTATGATCCGCTGCTATCGCCACGATGACGGCCATGATCAGGGCGTGCCCCACCAGGTCGATGCGACCGAAAGGATAGACGGCAGTCGTGAAGATGATGAACAGCGCGATGGCGGACAACCTGCGGATCAGCGGCGTCCATAACAAACCGAACCCCATCGTGAACTCCGCCACGCCTGCCATGGGGATGAACACGTCGCGGGGCATGCCAAAGGTCAGGAAAGGCTTCTCGACCACCAACGGATAGAACCAGTCCGGGTAAGCAAACTTCTCGAGGCTTGACCACATCAGGGCTATAGCCACGCCCCAGCGAAGAGCCTCGAAGCGTCGGTTGCGCCATTCGGTGTTGCTTGAGGCTTCGAGCACGAGATATGCGGCCACACCAACGCCCAAAGCCAGATAATCCAGCAGATGGAAAATGTCATAATCCTGTAACGCAAGAAGCCATAGCGCGATGATGCCGGCAGCCGCGAGCGGCTGCGTCTTTCGTGAAAAAATTGCGGCCGCAATCAGCAGCTGCACCCAGGAAATCCACTCGTTCGGTGTCTTCAGATCTGGCGTCAGATAAACGCCGCCGACCGCAAAGATCGCCACGAAAAAGGCACCGATCACGACTCTCACAAAGTCATCGAGCCTGTTCCAAAGCGGATCGCTCACCTTGTCGATAAACAGCAATATGGTTTCACCACTGGACGATTTCTCCAATTCGCGCATCGAGATGAAGAAAAACAGGACAAGCCCGAGGCCGAACCAGAACCAGATGTTCGTCAACGTCATCATCAGCGGTTGGGGAGCTGCGCCGACGATATAGGGTGCAAACCATTTCACATGCGCTTGAGCCGGGGCGCTCCAAAGTGCGAGCATTGCCACCGCAGCCGCGCCGCAAAGGGTGCGTCTCATCTTACTGTTCAGCAAGCCTGCCGCGCTGGTGGGATAACCGCAGCCTTGGTTGTCAATCAACGGATGGTCCTTTGGGAAGATTCTGGCAGATCGGCGAGTTCATCGCGTGGATTTTCCGCAGTGGCAGGGTCTGTTGCGGACATGGAGGCGTGAACGACGACGAAGTAGCTGAAATGACACCGTCGTTTGGATGCCGCCCCCGCTTTGGCTTTCCGATGCGATGGTCGGGCGTTCTTGAGCGGCGGCGTGACAGTCCTGCTTGGTCAACAAGGATGGCATCGCCAAACAATGTAGCGTTCGCCGGAATAGACTGCCGGCAGTATGACCTCAGTTGGCCTTCATTTTTTCTACGCGGGCGGTCATTTCCACGATTTCAGCCTTCTGATCCTTGATGATCCTCTCGGCCATTGCCTTGGACATAGGGTCCTTACCGAACTTGATCTCGACGTTGGCCATGTCGATCGCCCCTTGATGGTGAACGATCATTCCACAGTTGAAAGCGAGGTCGGCATCCTTGATCACGTGGGTCATCATCATCGGCATTTGCATCTTCATCATCGCCTGCATTGATGCCTTCTGTGCCTCGGTCATCGCTGCCTGATCCGCACCAGGCATACCCGTGGCACCTGTGATCTTCGACATCTCCATGGCGCCCATTATCTGCGACATTTTCATGTCTTTCAGGGCGGCTTGGCAGGCCTGCGGCAGAACGGACATGTCCACAGCCATATCCTTCATGCCGGTGTTCTGGGCTGACGTCGGCGTAGCGATCAGAGCCACCGCAGCGGCAAAGAAGACGATAGAATTTCGCATGGTAAGCTCCATTGAGTTTATGCCCCACCTGTGTCGAGGCAGGATGTGCGTGCCCTTAGAAAAATGACCTGAACCGGGCTCCGTCGCCCGGGCTGAAATCATCACAAAGTGTTGCCTTTTCCCCCCGACGCGTAGCCGGGGAAGTTGGCTGCGCAATTGACAGTCAGACCGGATGATCGGATGCGTCGAAATCATACCGTCGACTGTCACAAGGCATTGGTACGTACTTTCGCTTTCCGCTCGTCGCCCGACGGCGGCTCCAGCGCAGCTTTGCGGAAGCAGACGGGGCCGTCGCCCTCGTTCACCCTTGTACCCGCCTGGCTGGCCAAGATCGCCACCGCATCCTCAAGGCGGCCAATGCCCGCGGTCCGGCCCTTCGACGCCGCGAACAACTTCGCAGCTTCGATCTTCGGACCCATTGATCCGCCGGCATAATCTTTCGGATTGAGCGTGCCGGAGCCGACACTGGCGATCGCGCGGGCGTCCGGCTCTCCAAAATCGTTGTAGACCGCATCGACATCGGTGAGGAGGAGCAGCATGTCGGCATTCAGTGCGTGGGCCAGAAGACCACTGGCGCGGTCCTTGTCGATGACCGCCTCCACGCCGATCAGGCTGCCATCCGTTTGCGCGACCACCGGAATGCCGCCTCCACCCGTGCAAATCACGATCACGCCGCGTTCGACGAGCATCCTGATGACCCGCAATTCGAAGATTTCCAGTGGAACGGGGGAAGGAACCACGCGACGAAAGCCTTGCCCTTCGCGCGCGAACGTCCAGCCGCGATGGGCGGTCGTATGCTCCGCCGTGAGTTCGTCCACCATGGCACCAATTGGTTTGGTCGGATTGAGAAACGCCGGGTCCTTCGCATCGACCCGGACCTGCGTGAGCAGCGTTGCGATCATGGCGCTGTCAGGAAGAACATTCCCGAGTTCCTGCTCAATGAGATAGCCAATCATGCCTTCTGTCTGGGCGCCCAGCAGATCAAGCGGGTGAATGCCGTCAGGTGGTCCGGCAGCGGCTTGCAGCGCCAGCAGTCCGACTTGTGGGCCATTGCCGTGGGTGATGACGATCTGGTGGCCGGCCTCGATCAGTGCCGCGAGCGAAATGGCGGCTTGGCGCACATTCGTCCGCTGCTGTTCCGCCGTCATCGGCTCGCCGCGTTTCAGAAGGGCGTTTCCGCCAAGGGCAACAACTATCCGCATGGCTGTCACCCAGCGATCGTGGCAACAAGGATCGCCTTGATCGTGTGCATGCGGTTTTCAGCCTGATCGAAAACGATAGAGGCGGAGGACTCGAACACCTCTTCCGTGACCTCCATGCAATCGATTCCGAAACGCGTCTTGATGTCCGCGCCAACCTCCGTTTCCGCGTTGTGGAATGCGGGCAGGCAATGCATGAACTTGACATAGGGGTTGCCGCTGGCCGCCATCACATCGCGCGTGACGCGATAGGGTATCAGAGCGTCGATGCGTTTGCCCCAGCCGCTTTCGTCCGCGCCCATCGAAAGCCAGACGTCAGTGTAGATGAAGTCCGCGCCCTTGACGGCATCGGTGATGTTTTCGGTCAGCGTAAGGCTACCGCCGGTCTGCTTTCCCTCTCCATTCATGCGCTTAACGAAAACGTCATCCGGCCGCAAGTTGCGGGGTGAGGCGATGCGCATGTCGATGCCGACTTTCGCGCAGCCCACCGCCAGCGTGTGCGCGACATTGTCCCGTCCGTCGCCCAGAAACGCCAGCGTGCAATCCGACAGATGCTTGTGAGTAAACTCGCGCATCGTCATGAAATCCGCGAGCACCTGTGTGGGATGCGCCTCGTTGGTCAATCCATTGTAAACCGGCACGCCAGCATGGGCGGCAAGCTCATCGGCGATGCTTTGTGCAAAGCCGCGATACTCGATGGCGTCATACATGCGGCCCAGCACGCGCGCTGTGTCCTTCATGCTTTCCTTGTGGCCGATGTGGCTCCCGGCAGGCCCCAGATAGGTGACATGCGCGCCCTGATCGTATGCCGCTACCTCAAAACCCGTACGGGTTCTGGTCGAGTCCTTTTCGAAGATGAGCGCGATGTTTTTGCGCGACAAACGTTGCTGTTCAGTTCCCGCTCGTTTTGCGGCCTTAAGATCCGCCGCAAGTTGAAGCAGAAAGCGGATTTCAGCCGGCGACAGCTCCTCGAGCGTCAGAATGCTTCGTCCTCGCAGATTCATCGGCATGGTGTTTTTCCTCGAGAACGCATTCCAATGGGTCGCGTTGTATGGGGCAGGACATGCAATGGCTGCCGCCACGCCCGCGCCCCAGCTCCGATCCGCTGAAGGTGATCACCTCGGCGCCCGCCTTGCGAAGAAGCGTGTTGGTGTAGACGTTGCGATCGTAGGCGACGACCACGCCCGGCCCGATCGCGAGCAGGTTGTTGCCGTCGTCCCACTGCTCGCGTTCGGCCTCATAGGTGTTCCCGCCTGTGGCGATCACGCGCAGCCGTTTGATCCCGAGCGCTTGCTGGATCACCGTCAGGAACGGGTCTTTCTCCGCCATGACATCGAGCTTTCCGTCAGACTTGCCCGGGCGCAGCGCGAACGTGCGGATACGATCAACCACGGGAGGAAACGACGTCACCAGATCGCGGTCCACGAAGGTGAAGATTGTGTCCAGGTGCATGAAGGATCGGTCACGCGGCATCAGCGCAGCAATAATGCGCGTGGCGGCCCCTTTGGCAAACAGCTGCTTGGCAAGCGCGTACACGGCCTGCGGTGTCGTCCGTTCACCCATACCAATCAACACGATGCCGTCGGCCAACGGCATGACATCGCCGCCTTCCAGTGTCTCGATGCCTGGTGCTGCATCGGAGATGTCGTTCCAAGTTTGGAATTTCGCCGCCGCGAAGCGCGGATGGAACTTGTAGACCGCCGCCACATTAGCTGCTTCCGGCCGACGTGCGGGCCAGTACATCGGATTGATCGACACGCCGCCGTAGACCCAACATGAACTGTCGCGGGTGAACAGCTGGTTGGGCAAGGGCGGCAGGATGAAATCCTGTGGCTCCATGGCCATCCCGCCAAGTCCAGATGGCGCGAACGGCAGTTCCGCGCGTGCAATTCCGCCGATCAGTAAGCGGCCCAATTCTGCCGCTGGCAAGTCGCCAAGCCAACCACGCAACTCGCTGACCATGTCGCTGCCAACGGCGGCCACATCGACCCGACGATCCAGCAGCCACGTGCGTGCTTCGGGTATCGCAAGGGTCTCGGCCAGCATCGTGCCGAAATCGAGCACGGTGACGGAACGTTCGCGCAACGCGTCAGCAAAGATATCGTGTTCCTGCCGGGCCTTCTTCACCCACAGCACATCATCGAAGAGCAGCGCCTTGCAATTGTCAGGCGTCAGACGCTGCAGGCTGAGATCGGGGCGATGCACCATCACCTCGCGCAGACGACCGATTTCGGAATAGACGCCGGGATCGGGAACGTTGCCCGTTTGCACGGTCATGACGCCACCGCCGGCGCGCTTGTCGCCAACGGGCTTATCGTCCCGTTCCAAAGCAAATAGGCAGCGGCGCAAGCTGCGGCGACGAGGGCAAGAGCGAGAATGCCTTCAACCACCGTGAAGGGTTTCTCGCCCGTCTCCCTTCTTGCCATCACATAGATGATGATGCCCGGCACATAGAGCATCGCCGCCATGAAAAGGTATTTCGGGTCGGCGGCATAGACGAGCCAAATGCCATAAAGTGTTGCGACCATGCCTCCCACAAGATCTGAACCGCACTGGGTTTGCCGGAGGGCTCAACTCCTGAGAATGTGGAGCCATCATGAGCAAGACGACGAACAAGTTTTCACCCGAAGTCCGCGAGCGTGCCGTCAGGCTGGTGCTCGACAATGAAC